>NZ_JAXUNN010000023.1:0-22079 GCF_037235575.1 Congzhengia sp.
ACATAATATTTCTCTTAAATTTAATTTTGTTGTCTTCAATAATCAGCTGGCCCATGTCGCAGGCAATTTCTAAGCGGTTTGTTCCCGGCGTTTCGCCGGTGGAGGTGATATACACGCCGGTGGTGCCGTTTTTATACTGCATGTAGGCGGTTACGTCGTCTTCCACCTCAATATTGTAAAATCTTCCAAAAGAGCAAAACGACATGATTTTCTCCGGCATGCCGAACATCCACTGCCAAAGATCTAATTGGTGGGGGTTCTGGTTAATCAGCGTGCCGCCGCCCTCGTCCTTCCAGGTTGAGCGCCATGCGCTGCTGTCGTGGTAGCTCTGTTTGCGGTACCAGTTGGTAATAATCCATGTAATCCGTTTAATTTCGCCTAAGTCGCCGCGTTGTATCATGTTGCGGATTTTCTGATAAACAGGGTTTGTTCTCTGATTATACATAATTCCGAACACCTTGCCGGACTTTTTAGCCGCCTCGTTCATTTCCAAAACCTGTTTGGTATAAACGCCTGCGGGCTTTTCTGTCATTACATGAAGCCCATAGGAAAACGCCTCAATTGCGAGAGGCGGGTGGCTGTAGTGGGGAACGGCAATGATAACCGCGTCGAGCAAACCGCTTTTATACATGTCTGTGGCGTTGTCAAACACCTTAACGCCCGGAAAATGCTCCTCTGCATAGGTTCTTCTCGCCTCTGCAATATCGCAAATTGCAGCAAGCTCCATGCGGGGCACCTTGCCCTCTGTGATATGTACTGCGTGGCTGGTACCCATGTTACCAAGACCAATAATACCAATTCTTACCTTATCCATGGCTTTTAACTTCCTTTCTTTTAAAGAAATTATTGTTTTTCGTCAATAATATTTTTCAGCGCTTCATAGGCCATTGTAAATTTGTCCGGCCCGCTTTCTTCCAGCTTTAACATCTCGTCAGAAAGCTCTAATGCCGCTAAGCCTTCAAAGCTGCCCAAGTGAGGCTCTAAGCTTAAAAATCCCTGATAGTCCATCTTTTTCAGTTCTGAAATAATCTTTTTCAGTCCGCCCTCGCCAAAGCCCGAGGGAACCACAGTTCCGTCCTGCTTTGCGTCTTTAATATGCATATAGGTAAGGTAGGGCTTTAGCAATTGAAACCCGTCAGGATAAACCGTTTGCCCGCACTGAACAAAATTTGCCGGGTCGAACACGCAGCCCAAAGCAGGAGACTTTACGGCCTCAAAAATGTCTTTACAGCGGGGCGCAATGTCGCCGTAAATGCCTTTTTCATTTTCGTGCAAAAGAACAACGCCTTCTTTTTCCGCCAGCGCCACCATCTGCTTCATGCGGGAAAGCACTTCTTCTTTATAATTTGCCGGGTCTTCCCCCTCCGGAATAAAAAAGCTGAACACCCGAATATACTTTGTGTCTAACATTTTTGCTGTTTTTATCACACGGGCAAGTTTTTCCATGTGGGGCTCCATGGGGTCGTTAATCGAAATTTTACCAATGGGCGAACCAATAGAGGAAACCTTAATGCCGTATTGGTCCATTTTTTCTTTTAATGCCAAAACCTCGCCGTCGTCTAAATCGGCAATATTTTTTCCATCAATGCCCCGGGGCTCAAAATAAGAAATTCCCAGCTTGTTCAGATGTTCAAACTGCTTCACCACGTTTGAATCAA
The DNA here is from genome assembly GCF_037235575.1 of Congzhengia sp. Classification (NCBI taxonomy): domain Bacteria; kingdom Bacillati; phylum Bacillota; class Clostridia; order Eubacteriales; family Oscillospiraceae; genus Congzhengia; species Congzhengia sp. The sequence goes on from NZ_JAXUNN010000023.1 coordinate 1,659, forward strand.
TTTCATCTGAAAAGCCGGAAATTGTAAATGAATAGCTCATAAATCGCACTCCTTTATATCTTGGTTACAAAATCATTATAATACAAATATTTGCATATTACAATGTATTTATTGTGAAAAACCTTGAAAATATTGCTGTTTTGTGCTACGATAAAACAAGAACCGAAAGGAGAAGCTGCAAATGAACCAATATGTCCCCAGCGTTACGCTTAGTTCCTTCCAAACAGAGGACAAAACCATGACCTATTTCCGCAAGCTGAGCCTGCACCCTGCTCGGGAAGATTTTGCTCTGCACACCCACGACAGTTATGAAATTTTTATTTTTATAAAGGGAAACATGAAATTCGTGGTTGAGGGCTCTACCTACCCGCTTCGCCCCTATGACACAATTATTATCCGGGACAATGAGATGCACGACATTTATCCAACCGGACCGGCAGACTATGAGCGTATTGTCATTAACATCTCCCACGATTTTTTTGAAAAAAACAATTGTAAGATGTATAAAAATATTTTCTTGAACCGTCCGGCAGGAAAAAACAACCTGATTCCAGGCGGTCTGGTGTCCGTTTCTGAAATTGCAGATATTCTGCCAAGAATTGAAAAATATGAAAAAGAACAAACACCAGCCTGCGACACAGTGAAAAAATGTGCCATGGTGGAAATTCTGCACGCCTTAAACCACATGCAGCCCGCAGCGGACGCAGACTCTAAGCCGAACTCCACCGTCCGCAAGGTGATTGACTACATCAACCAAAATTTAGACGGCGACTTGTCGTTAGGGCATCTGTCAGAACAGTTTTTCGTATCAAAATATCACTTGTGCCGCGTGTTCCGCGAGCACACAGGCTACACCATCAGCAGTTACATCACCAACAAGCGTTTGCTGTTAATCCGCGACCTGTGCCGCAGCGGCGAAACTATCAGCAGCGCGTGTATCAGCGCCGGCTTTTCGGGCTATTCCTCCTTTTACAAAGCCTACACAAAGGCCTACGGGTGCTCTCCAAAAGCGGGCCTTTCTCAGGCAGATAAAAAACACCCGTTTTAAAATTCGCAGATTTTCAGCGGCTCAAATTTTAAATAGTCGCAGGAAACCAAGCGGTATTCTACGCCGCGCACATTCCCCTGCACCGCATTTTTAAAATATCCGCCGTGAAGATGTCCGAACACACAAAAGTCCACATTCTCTTCCTGCATTACTTTTGCAAAGGCCGAGTTTGCGCCGGGCGGATAGTGCAGCATAACAATTATTTTCTCTGCGCCGGTCTTTTTCGCCTCTGAAATCGCATTTTCTAAGCGAACCAGCTCCCTGCGGTAAAGCTTTCGTTCCTCATCGCAGTCCGGCTCCTGCTCTGTTTCCGGATATCCTTTCGTGCCGCATACCGCAACGTTTCCAAACACCTCTGTGGTGTTGTGCACAAACCGTATGGTGGAAAACCGGTTCGTTTCCAAAAACAGATTTAGCTTTGACAACGTTTCCCACCAATAGTCGTGGTTCCCCTTTGAAATTATTTTGGTTCCGTTCAGCTTTTCAATAAAATGAAAATCGCATGCCGCGTCTTTCACATATGTGGCCCATGAAGTGTCCCCCGGCATCAGCACAACATCATCTTTTGAAACCTGCTCCTGCCAGTTCTGACGAAGGCGTTCTTCATAGTTGTCCCATCTGCTGCCAAAAACGTTCATGGGCTTGTCTGCTGAAAAGCTCAGGTGCAAATCTGAAATTGCAAAAAGTTTCGGCATGTCACCCTTCCTCTCCTAATGCCTTTTTTAAATCTTTCACATACTGTTTCTGCTGTTTTTTTAAGTAAGACTTTACAAACAGGTTCAAAACCGGTGAAAACACAGTTACATTTTCTGTAAATTCGATGATGCAGCCGCCATTGCCGCCGCGTACAAACTTTCCTATCCAGCGCCCCTGCATATTTTTGTTTTTCATGCCAAAGGCATACCGCTCAAAAGGCTTCTTTTCCGTAATGGTAAAGTCTGTTTTAATGCCGCCACGGGAGATTTCTGTAAACATATTTTTGTCCTCCGACAGTTCAATTTTTTCCAAATCGCTCCGCCAGCCGTACCGCTCATTGTCTGTAACAACATTCCAAACAGTTTCAACTGAAGTCTGAAACTCTGCCCTGATAGTTACCTCAGCCATAAAATTTTGCCCCCATTCTTTTGATATTATCACGAAAATGCAAAAAGTCCCGGATAAAAACCCGGGACTTAAAAGCCGTTTTTTAAATTACGCTGTAACGTCCTCATAAACGCTTACGCGTTTTTTGCCGCTTCCGAACTTCTCAAACTTCACTTTTCCGTTAACCAAAGCGAACAATGTATCGTCTCCGCCCTTACCAACGTTTGTTCCGGGATGGATTTTTGTTCCTCTCTGTCTAACCAAAATGTTTCCTGCGAGAACGTTCTGACCGTCTGCTTTTTTAACACCTAAACGCTTTGCCTCTGAATCACGGCCGTTCTTTGTGCTGCCGACACCCTTTTTATGAGCAAACAGCTGAATGTTAATTTTAAGCATACCTACACCTCCAGTTCCGTAATGGTTATATAATCACCGTATTGTTCTTCCAAATCCTTTAAGGACAAAACCAATGTTTTCAGTAAAATATCTGCGTCGCGGCGCTCAGGTTCAGAAATGGTTTCGGGAATGATACACTCCAAATAGCCTTCACGCACCTCAAACCCCGCTTTTATTCCTACAACATCTGTAAGGCCGTTTAATGCGGCCTGGCACAGTGCCGACACGGCAGCGCAGACTATGTCTTCCCCTGCCGGGCCAAATCCCGTATGACCGCTGACCGAATATTTTACAATGTCCTTATTTTTTCGATAAACACAAATGTCCGTCATAACTTATGCGTTAATCTTTTCAATTACAACCTTTGTGTAAGGCTGTCTGTGACCTTGTTTTTTCTTATAACCCTTTTTGGGTTTATACTTGAAAACAATAATCTTTTTCGACTTGCCTTCCGCAACCAGCGTTTTTGCTGTAACAGAAGCGCCGTCAACTGTGGGCGCGCCAACCTTTAACGAGCCGCCTTCGCCAACTGCTAAAACTTCGTTGAATGTTACTGTTTCGTCGTCTGCTACGCCGAGCTTTTCAACGTAAATAACATCACCTTCGGAAACCTTATACTGTTTTCCGCCTGTCTGAATAATTGCGTACATCTTTTGCACCTCCTCCAACCTTGCTCGCTGCCGTTTCGGTAGAATATTTCATTCGTTTATAACCTCACGCACGCGGCTATGATATATTATAACATTTGAGGAAATGAAAGTCAACAACTTTTTTTATTTTATTGCGGCTGAGAATACGGCGCGGCCGGTGAAACTGCGCCGAACAGCCACAGCACAGAATATCTGTCTTTTAAGTCCTTTGCATACCACACGGCGTTTAAAATTTTCTCTTTGCTATACTGCTTCACAAACGCGTCTAAATCCAGCCCCACATTCTTTAGCTGCGCAAGTATTATATCACTCTTCGGCGCGCTTTGCAGCACGCTGGTAATTTCTTTTTCCTTTTCCCTGTAAATTTTCTCTAAGCTCTGTTCATGCCAGCCCAGACCGTTTTGCAATTCCAGCACGCCCTCTGCGGCCTGCTTGTAAATTTGCTTCACGCCCTTCTCCCACTTAGAACGGCAAAACTTCGGAAACACTTTCGGAATTCCATTTTCTATCATCTTTTCCCGCAGGCACTGCATCACATAGGCGGAATATGCCACATCAATTCCGTGAAGGAAATAAGGTTCACCGCAAATTAACCCCACAATTTCAAAAAAGTGGGACAAATGGTGCTCGCTGCCCGACGCGGGACGGGAACTTTCGGCATAGCTCATGGCAATTCCCACCACCACAAGGGCCTCCATCAGCGTTTTCACGCTTTCTTCGTCCCTTGCCAGCAGCTTTTTTGCCAAAAACTCTGTCTGTTTCACCATTGACATGGTTAAATCAAAAATTTCCCCGCAGAAATATTCGTCTGTCACCACATGGCTCAGCTGCCAGTCGCAAAGACAGGAATACTTGCCTAAAATGTCTCCAAAGCCCGACTGAATCAGCTCCAAAGGCGCGTTTTTTAGCACCTCCGTGTCCGCCAAAATTGCCATGGGAACATGGCAGGGATATGTCACCTTCATTCGGTTCATAATCATTGCCGCTCCGGTAGACGCATATCCGTCCATAGACGGGGCGGTGGCCACAATGATGTAAGGCACGCCCATTTTATAGCTTACATACTTGCACAAATCCTGAATAACGCCGGAGCCTACGCCCACAATTAAGCCGGCGCCTGAAGCGCTTTGAAAAAGCTCTGCCGCAGACGTTTCGTCTGGAACCAAAAGCCCTTTTGGCTGAAAAATTTTGGTGCTGCAAAGCTTTTCCCCTAAAACGCTGCACACCTGCTCCCCGCAGGCCGCATATGTATTGCGGTCCGCCGCCACCGCTACCGTTTTAAAATTTTCGCACAGCTCTTTTAAATGAGAAACCGCGCCCCGCTCAATATGTACCTGCGCAATTGCGCAGGCATGCGTTCTGCCGCAGCTGCAGGGGTGTTTTCCCAACAGTTCATTTATGTTCATCTAAACACCCCCTATTTTGCCAAATGGGAGTTCCAGTCCTCCATGAATTTTGCAATCCCCGCTTCCGTTAAAGGATGGAGAAACATTTTGTTTAAAACACCGAACGGAACAGTTGCAATGTGAGCGCCCATTTTTGCTGCGGCAGTCACATTTTTTGGGTCGCGGATGCTGGCCGCAATAATCTCTGTTTTTATGCCATGGAGCTTAAATATTTCCGCAATTTCAAAAATCAGTCCGTCCCCGTCTGCTCCAATGTCATTTAACCGTCCAACAAAGGGGCTTACAAACGATGCCCCGGCACGGGCCGCCAGAAGCGCCTGTGCTGCGCTGAACACCAGAGTAACGTTGGTCTTAATCCCCTGCTCAGACAGTTTGCTCACCGCTTTTAGGCCCTCTTTTGTCATGGGAATTTTAATTACCACATTTTTGTGTATTTGGGAGAGCTTAAGCGCTTCCGCCACCATGTTTTCCGCGTCGGGCGAAATTACCTCGGCGCTCACCGGCCCGTCCACAATGTCTGTAATTTCTTTCACAACTTCTTCAAACACTCTGCCCTCTTTTGCAATTAAAGACGGATTGGTGGTTACGCCGCAGATAACACCCCAGTCATTTGCCTCTTTTATTTCTGCAATATTTGCTGTGTCAATAAATAATTTCATGTCACCAATTCCTTTCATAAACAGTTGCCTATACTATTATTATACCAACCGCCGCGCCAAAATCAACCATCGGCGAAAAAGTTGAAAAATAAGCAAAGGCAGAGCCACGCGGTGCTCACATTTGCGCAAAAATGCGCATCTCTTTTTAATTTCACTTTACTTTTGCTGCCATTTTCGATATAATATAGATATATTTAAGCAGAAGTACGCAGATTGGTGATGTAAATGTATCAAAGTGAGCGAAAACAGGAAATTTTATCAATTCTGTCAGAGTGCACCTATGCGACGGTGGAAGACCTGGCAAACAAACTACATATCAGCGCGTCCAGCATCCGGCGTGATTTAAGCGAGCTTGCATCCCGCGGACTGGTGGTACGAAGCTACGGCGGCGCGGAGCTTTCCAATTCTCAAAAACGGTTTGTGCCCTTCTCCGCACGCCGCCACAAAAACAGCGCGGTAAAGCGCGCAATGGCAGAAACCGCTGAAACATTTATTAAAAGCGGAGACGTGGTGTTTTTAGACGACTCCTCCAGCGCCTATTTCACTGCAGAAAAACTCTGCACAAGGAAGGACATCACCGTGGTTACTACCAGCGTGGATGTTTTATTTCTGCTCTCCCAAAGCGACGTTACCACCTATTCCGCAGGCGGGCTGTTAAACCGCGAAAACCGCACCTGTTTAACGGGTAGTTTTGCAGATAGCATCATTCGCAAATTCCATGCAGACTGGTGCATTTTTTCCGTAAAATCTTTAGATGCAGGCGGCGTTCTGTCCGACTGTGTAGAGCCAGGTGTGGCGGTTTTAAACACCATGATGGAGTGCGCGGAAAAAACCATGTTTTTGTGCGACAGTTCAAAGCTTGGTTCCCGTTCCACCTTTGTTCAATGTAACATATCGGAGCTTGATGTGGTTCTTTCGAATGCAGACATTCCGGCGTTTTTAACGTCTCTGCCTGAAAACGTGCAATTTATTCAAGTATAAAAATAACACCGCGGGCCGGCGGTGTTATTTTCTTCTTGCAAGGCATTTTAATAAAAACGGACGAATCGCAACCGTCCTGCGCCAAAACGCGCTGTAAAGCCTGTAGCGAAAGCTGCTGCAAGGCCAAAATCTGTCTTTCCGGTAAAAGCCCTTGGCCACCGCCACAATCTGGTTTGGATAAACGGGATATTCCTTTTTTGTTTCATAGTCTCCCATTACAAAATATGCGCCGTTTTTTTCGCCGACAATCCGGTGCAGAACAAAGCTTCCATCCTCCCGCCGAAACAGCGGCACGTCGCCGATTTTCAAACGTTCATATTTTCCCAGCAGCACGCTGTCCCGGCGGCTCGAAACCAGAGGATACATGCTGTAGCCCGTCACTTTGATTTTTACTGCGCCCCCCTGCTCTATGATGGGTGCAATCAACGGAAAAAGAGCGGCCATGTCCGTTTGCTTCACTGGCTTTTTATAATTTTGCGCCATGCTTGCCCCCTTTCCGGATATCTTTAAAAAACTCCTTCAAAATTGCCTCACACTGAGGCTCATCGATGCTTCCGTAAACTTCGGTTTTATAGTCAAAACAGCCGGAAACCGGCAAATCCACACTCCCGCCGCAGGCGCCGCTCTTTGCGTCATATGCACCGAAATAAACCCGGTTTAATTTGCACAGATGAATAGCGCCGGTGCACATGACGCACGGCTCTAAGGTAACAAAAAGCTCACAGCCCATTAAATTTTTCGTGCCGAGCTTCGCAAGCGCCGCCTTTATCGCCAAAAGCTCTGCATGGGCTGTGGGGTCGCCTGTCTGTTCCGTTAAATTGTGGGCCGCGGCAATTAGCTTGCCGTCTTGAAACACCGCCGCCCCTACCGGAACTTCACCCTGTTCCTGCGCCAGCTGCGCTTCTTTCAGCGCGGCCTGCATAAACTTATTCATGCTTCGACACCTCAAACATTAAAATCGACGCCGCAACCCCGGCGTTAAGCGACTCTGCCGCGCCGCTCATAGGTATGTGGACAATTTCGTCAGACTGCTTCAAAATCTCCTTTGAAACGCCGTTTCCCTCGTTTCCAATGACAAAAATCTGCTTTTTTAAAACCGTCATGTTGTGAATATCTACACTTTTGCCGTGCAGGGCGCTTGCCGAAATAAAATATCCGCCCCGTTTAGCCTGTTCTAAAAATTCCGCGCCGGCCAACGTTTTTAGTTCAATATGAAAAACTGAACCCATAGACGCACGGATGACCTTTGGTGAAAACACGTCCACACTGCCGGCAGAAAAAATGACCCCGCTGAATCCAAACGCGTCGGCACTTCTAATCATTGTACCCGCGTTTCCCGGGTCTTGAATTCCGTCACAATATATATAACGGTTGCCTGTAAGCTCCCGTTCCTCCGGAACTTTTACCACTGCCAAAACGCCCTGAGGGGTTTTGGTGTCGCAGAGTGTCATAAACAGTTTGTCCGTGGTTACAATGCGGTTAAAGCCGGCAAATTCTCTCTCATGACTTTCAAAAAAACGTTCTGTCATCACGATGCAGTCAACAACAAAGCCAGACTCTGCCGCTTCACGGCAGGAACGCTCTCCCTCCGTTACAAACAGGCCAAATTCGTCCCGATACTTTTTTTGCTTTAACTTTGCAGCCTTTTTTAAAAATTCATTTGCCGGCGACAAAATTTTTTTAACCGTCATAAATTCCACCCTCGCTTCATAGTATGGTAAGTATATCATATTTTTAAAAGGATTGCAACAGCGCATGAATTATAGGAATTTGGATTGACGCTTCTGCCTGCCTGTGCTATAATGTTAGAAAGATATCTTGCATTAGGGGAAGTGGCAAAGTGAAAAAAAATATATGGGACAATGTATATTACCGGTTAAACGACGAAACAGAAATCAAGCTGTCGGTGCTGTTTTGCATCCGCTATGCAGATATTCCAATTACCGACATTGAGGTAAAGCACTTTATGCTCACAGCAACCAGCGTTAATTTTATGGACTTGTGTTCCGCCATTGACGCTGTGGTTTCCGACAACTACATCAAAAAGGTTTGGCGCGACGAGGTAGAAAAGTTTGATTTAACCCAGCAGGGCAACGAGCTGTTAGACATGTTTGAAGACAAAATTATGGCAAGTGTTCGCGCGTCGCTTAAAAACACCATTGACGAATATTTCCGCCGGGAACGGGAAAAGGCACAATACCGCTGTGAAATCATTCCTGTTGGAAAAGATGCATATCATGTGGATATAGAACTGAAAGAAGGGAAAAATACGCTTATTACCATGTCTGTTTTTGCCGGCAGCAGGGAAACAGCCATCAGGTTGCGGCGCGGGTTTAAAGCCGACCCCATGGGCGTATATTCGGACATCGTTTCCATGCTTTCAAAAACGGACGACAGTGAGGATGATGAAAATGTATGATTTAGCAATTGTCGGCGGCGGCCCGGCCGGGCTTTCCGCCGCGCTGTATGCAGGACGGGCAGGCCTTTCCTGCGTTGTGCTTGAAAAACTATTTTTCGGCGGGCAAATGCTGAAAACCTCTGAAATTGACAATTACCCCGGCGCGCCGGAAATCCGGGACGTATTTTCGTTTTCAGAGTCCATGCGCGCCCAGGCCGCAGAGTTCGGCGCGGAATTTAAAACAGAAGAGGTGGTGGAGGTACGTGAAAACAATGGTATAAAAACCATTGTTACCACCAATGGAGAATATCGCGCCAAAGCCTTAATTTTAGCTACCGGCGCTTTTCCCAAAAAGCTTGGCGTACCTGGCGAGGAGGAGTTCGCTGCCAAAGGCGTTTCCTACTGTGCCACCTGCGACGGAGCTTTTTTTAGAAACAAGACCGCAACAGTTGTCGGCGGCGGCGACACTGCGTTAGAAGACGCGCTGTTTTTGTCTGCAATTTGCAAAACCGTTTATGTTGTGCACCGGCGCGACACATTCCGCGGTGCAAAGCACCTTTATAACCGGGCGAAAAACAAAGAAAACATTCGGTTTGTGCTAAACAGCACCGTTTCGGAAATTGTGGGCGAAAACACCGTTACCGGCGTAAAAGTAAAAAATGTGAAGGACGAAACTGAAACGCTCATTGACACAAACGCCGTGTTTATAGCCATAGGAAGCACGCCGGACAGCGGCGTGTTTAAAGGCTTTGTGAAACTGGACAAATATGGATATGTGATTACGGACAAAAACTTGCAGTCGTCCGTTTCCGGCGTGTTTGCCGCAGGAGATGTGCGGCAGAAAACGCTTCGGCAAATCATCACCGCCGCCGCTGACGGTGCAGAGTCTGTTTATAACGTACAAAAATTTATTTTTGAGCATTAAAAAAAGCGCCCTTCGGGCGCTTTTTTGTTATATGCAGTTACGAAAAATAACAAGTCTTAAAACAATCCGCTGATAACGCCGTTTTCGCTAATGTCAATCCGCTCTGCGGCAGGTGATTTCGGCAGGCCCGGCATGGTCATAATGCTGCCGGCATAAACCGTAACAAATCCTGCTCCTGCAAAGACCCGCACCTCTTTCACCGTGACAGTGAAGCCTGAGGGCCTGCCCAAAAGCTTTGCATCGTCTGACAGGGAATATTGCGTTTTCGCCATACAAACAGGCAGCTTGCCATATCCGACCTGCTCAAGCGCTGCAATTTGCTTCTCCGCCGCAGCGGTATATGAAACGCCGTCGCCGCCATAAATCTTTTTCACAATGGTTTCAATTTTTTCTTTTATGGGAAGTGTTTCGTCATAAATCGGCGCAAAGCGGCTTTCGGTGCGCTCTATTACGTCCACCAGCTTTTCTGCCAACGCCACGCCGCCTTCTCCGCCCTTTGCAAACACTTCGGAAAGGGCAAAGTCAGCGCCGTTGTCAAGGCAATACTGTTCAATCATTTTAAGCTCTGCATCTGTGTCCTGGCCAAACCGGTTAATGGCTACAATGACGGGAATGCCATAAAGCCTTAAATTCTCAATGTGTTTTCCCAAATTCACAATCCCGCGGGAGAGCGCCTCTGTGTTTTCTTCACCCAAATCTGCTTTTGCCACGCCGCCGTTATATTTTAAAGCGCGAACCGTTGCAACCAGCACCACGGCAGAGGGTTTTAAATTTGCCACACGGCATTTAATGTCTAAAAACTTCTCCGCACCAAGGTCAGCGCCGAAACCGGCTTCTGTAATCACGTAATCAGAAAGCTTTAGCGCAAGTTTTGTTGCCTGCACGCTGTTACAGCCATGAGCGATGTTGGCAAAGGGGCCGCCGTGCATGAGACACGGTGTGTTTTCTAAGGTCTGCACTAAATTGGGCTTAATGGCGTCTTTCAGCAGCGCACACATTGCGCCCTCTGCCTTTAAGTCGCGGGCTTTCACCTCGGCGCCGTCATATGTATATCCAACAACAATCCTGCCAAGCCGTGCCTTTAGGTCTGTTAAGTTTTCCGCCATGCACAAAATTGCCATAACCTCAGAGGCCACCGTAATCATAAACCCGTCCTCGCGGACATAGCCGTTGGTCTTTCCTCCCAGCCCCACAACCACTTGGCGCAGTGCCCGGTCGTTCATATCCATCACACGCTTAAATGCGATTTTGGTTGGGTCAATGCCCAGCGCATTGCCCTGCATAATGTGGTTGTCAATCATGGCACAAAGCAGGTTGTTGGCGGCGGTAATAGCATGAAAATCGCCTGTGAAGTGCAGATTAATATCCTCCATGGGCACCACTTGGGCATAGCCGCCGCCGGCCGCGCCGCCCTTAATTCCCATAACGGGGCCCAAAGACGGCTCGCGCAGGGCAATCATTGCTTTCTTTCCGATTTTTGCCATCGCCTGTCCCAGCCCTACCGTGGTGGTGGTTTTGCCCTCGCCTGCCGGCGTGGGGTTAATGGCCGTTACTAAAACCAGCTTTCCGTCAGAATTGGTTTTTACCCGTTCCCAAACCGCTCCGGAAAGCTTTGCTTTGTCGTTTCCGTAAAATTCAAGCTCTTCTGCTTTCACGCCGATTTTTTCGGCAATCTTCGCAATTGGCTCCATTTTTGCTCTTTGTGCAATTTCAATATCCGTCAACATGGATTTGCCCCCTCTTGATTTTTTACATTTTCTATTTCATGATACAGATAGGAAAGCGCCGCGTCAAGTCCGCCTTTTTCGTCAATCAGGCCGCAGGCAACCGCTTCGTCCCCCGGAACGATGGTTCCCACGTCGTTGGCCATTTCCCCTGTTTTCATCATTAGCTCCGTAAATTTTTCTTTTCTGATATTTGAATTTCTCACCACAAAATTGGTAATTCTGTCCTGCATCTGGCGAAAATATTCATAGGTCTGCGGCACACCGATTACCATTCCGCTCATTCTCACGGGATGAATGGTCATAGTTGCAGAGCTGGCAATAAACGAGCGTTTTGCCGAAACCGCCAGCGGAACGCCGATGCTGTGTCCCCCGCCCAAAACAATGGATGCAGTGGGCTTTGTCATAGACGAAATCAACTCAGCGATGGCAAGGCCTGCCTCAACATCGCCGCCCATGGTATTTAAAACCAGCAGCAGCGCGTCGACCTTTTCGTCCTGCTCAACAGACACCAAAAGCGGCAGAACGTGTTCATATTTTGTTGCCTTGCTGCTGGGCGGAAGCTGTGTGTGTCCCTCAATTTCTCCCACTATGGTGAGGCAGTGAATATTTCCCCTGGAGTTCTGCACCTCGGTGCTGCCAAAATCCTTAATATTTTCCGAAGCCGTTTCGTTCATTGCCTGGTTATTTTGGCCGCTGTCTTGATTCGTATTGTTTTGATTGATATTATTCTCCATTTTTGCCTCCAAAATAAATCACTTAATAGATTTATTATGAGGAAAAAATTTATTTTTATACGATGTTAAACGCCCATATCGGTGAAAGTCTTTAACACGCCCTCTGCAATTCCCTGGGCCAGCTTGCTTCGGTAAGCGTCGCTGAACAGATTGCCCCGCTCATTGGTATTGGTGATAAAGCCAACCTCAATTAAAATGGAGGGCATTGCGGAATATTTTAACACGGTAAGTTCAACGCTGTTTTTGGTGCCTCTGTCCCGCGCACCGGTTTTTTGAATAACGGCGTTCTGCACGTTTTGTGCAAAGCTTTTGTCAGTCACGCCGGCTAAGGGTTTGCTGGTTTCCAGTTTGCCCCAGGTTTCAATTCCGTTGGCTGCTTCATTGCCGTCAACAGAATTTGTGTGAATGCTTAAAAACAGAGCCGTTTTTTCGCTGTTGGCAAGTTCAGGACGGGACTTTCTCACCACGTCTTTTTCTGTTGTGCGCGTCATAACCACACGCACTCCGTTTGCCTCTAAAATATCCCGTACTTTCAGCGAAACCGCAAGATTAATGTCCGTTTCTTTCCAAACTGTGCCGTCCTCATCGGTAAAGCACGCTCCCGGGTCGCTTCCGCCGTGCCCCGGGTCAATGGTGATGGAGCGCGAAGGCTCAATCACGATATCTGGCTCGACCGGTGGGTCAGGCGTAACCACTGGAGGGGGATCGGGCTCAGTTGTGCCGGAACCGTTACCAATGGTTACGGTAAGCTTTTTCCCCGCCAACGACACGTTATATTTCTGTGCACTTTTTAAGTCAAATACCACGCGCAGAGCGTCTTCGTGCTGCCCAAACCGAACCTTTGAAACAATGGCTGAATCCGGTGTGCTGTCTTGAATGGATGATGCCATTTTTGCGCCGGCAATATCCACGGCAACCCGGTCTGGTTCCGTTAAGGTAAAAGACGAATATTTTACATTTTCTTCAGAAAAATTCAACATCGCAGTAAAACCACTGTCGCCGGAAGAACAGCTATAAGACTGCAGTGTAGACGTATATGAATTGGTTACAGGCGGTTTTACCGTCCCGCCGTTCGTGGTGATTAAAATGGTGTCGGTCACCGAGTCAAAATCCACGCCAAATCCCAAAGACTCCGATACATACCGCACAGGTATCATGGTTTTTGCATTAATAATTTTCGGCGCAATAGGCATTTTTTCCGCCGCGCCGTTTTTATACGCTGTTGTGTTGTTTATGTAAAGAATAATTTGTATGCTTCCATAATTCACGGTCACCTTTTCGTTTTCCGCATTCCACAGAACCTCTGCCCCAAGCTTTTCAAACACGTCCCTTGCCGGAACCACCGAATAGTCGTTAAAAACGATGGGCGGAACTTCGCAGTTTACCGTTTCATTGTTAATTTTCAGGTTAAAAAAACTGCCGATATAGGTGTGCCATTCCCCGTCATAATAAATTTCATTCGCCGCAGAAGCCGTTGCCGTGCCAAAAAGCAAAATCGCAATCATTAAGGCCTGCAGCAAGCTGAATGCCCGTTTCATTGTGTAACCTCCTTTAAAAACCGTTTTTTCGCATATATGTCTCCAAAATGAGTGCGGCCGAAAGCGTATCCACCGCGCCCTTGCGTTTTTTTCCTCTTACGTTCATCTCACTGAGCATTCCGTGGGCGCTCACAGTGGTGAGCCGCTCATCGCAAAACTCTATTTTCGCATCAGTAAAGGATTTCAACTTCTGCGCAAATTCTTTTGTAGCGTCTGCGCGAAATCCTTCCGAATTGTCCATGTTTTTTGGAAGCCCAATCACAATGGTTGTAACTTCTTTTTCTTTTATAATAGATTGAATCTTGTAAAACAGGCTGTCTGTCCCGTCGTTATCAAGCGTTTCATAGCCCTGGGCCATAATTCCCAGCGGGTCGGAAAGCGCAATGCCAACTCTGGCGTCGCCAAAGTCAATTCCCATCAGTCTCAAGATATATCACCGCTTTTTTCAAATTCGTCGGCCCTGTTAATCAGTGCCATAGCCATGTCTACATTTTCCATTGCCTTAGCTTTCAGCTCCGAAACCTTTTCTTCTAACGACGCTTGAATTTCCTCCCGGTTTAAGGTAATGCTGCGCGCCATGGAAACCAGTTTTTCGTCTGAAAAATCCTCCAGATTCAGCGTGGCGTTTACGCCGATATATTTCACAAAACCGCTCACCTTAGGGTCATAGGAAAGGCCAATGGCCGGCACGCCGGATTCCGACGCATATATCATAGAATGAAGACGCATGGCGATGATTAAATCGCATGCATTCACAATTCCCACAATTTCCCTGGCTTTGTAAAGTTTGGTAAGCGTGTAGCTTTTAATGTTCATTTTTGCTGCAACCTCTTTGGAAACAGTAATATCGTCCGGGTGTTTCAGCGGAATCCAAACAGGAATATAGTCATACTGTCTGCAAATTTGCTCAATCCCCCTGGCAAGCTGATTCCAAAACGACGGTTTACACGACCACCAGCTGCGGATGGAAATGCCCAAAAGCTTTTTCCCCGCCGGCACCCCTTCTTCTGCGAGCAGTGCCTGTGCTTCGTCCCGGTTGATTCCGTCAATGGTAAGGGCTGGGTCCGCGGTGATTTTCACCCGGTCAAGCCCAACGCCCATGCGCTTGATTTCATAATAGGAATTGGTATCGCGCAGGGAAATAACATCCACCTTGTTCAGCACGTCGCGCACCTTGTCCCTGTTTTTTGCCTTTGTAACCGGCCCAATGCCGTTGGCATAAAACATAACGGGAACGTTAAGGCCCACCGCCTGCTTCACTACGGTAAGGTAATACCATAGCGATTTGTCGCTGGTCACGTCCTGAATCAAGCTGCCGCCGCCAAAAATAAGCAGCTTGCTTTGTTTTAAGGCTGTTCTGATTTTAAAAAGGTTGTAGCGGTTCATTGCATGAACGTCATATTCCTGCTCTGTAGCCTGCGGATCTTTCGACAGCACCAAAAGACGGATATCTTCCTTTTCACCCCGCAGGTTTTGCAGCATTGCAAACAAAAGCGATTCATCGCCGGAATTTTTATATCCGTAATAGCCAGAAATCACAGCGTCCCACTTTTTCGTGTCCGACGCCGCAACATACATCTTTATGCAGTCCTGCGCCATTTTTGACAGGGAATAAGAATTTAAAATAAGCTCCCTGCCAAACCGGCCAAGCCGGGCATTTTCATCAACAGAATTGTTTAAAAGGGTTTTCACATCTTTTAAAAGCTTTTCACAGGATGACAACGCAAGGCCACGGCAACAAAAGTTCGTTTCAATTGCACTGTCTAACTTTGTTTCGTCAAAAATGCCGATATACCCCTCGTTGCCCGCAACAATTACCGGTTTTTCACAGGCCATAGCCTCTAACGCGGAACGGGATACGCCGACAAAAATATCGCCTAAAGCGGCAAATTTATAAATATCGGTTCTGCCGCCGGTTAAAATAATCCGACGGCTGCCAAGCCTTTTGTTCATTTCTTCTGTTTTTTTCTGAAGCTCTAAAAATACATTGCCGCCGCCAACGATTACAATTTCAATGTCCGGAAATTCCTTTACAATTTCCGGCGCAATTTCCACCAGCTCAAAGGCAAGCTGGGCACGGTCTTTGTCCATGCGGCTGATGTAGACAATTTTTTTTGAATCCGGCGACAGCGAGAATTCTGAGATAACGCTTGAAGCGTCTGCCTCCCGGCAAAACTTGTTAGTGTCAATGCCGTTAATCGTGACGTAAATATCTGCAGGGTTGGTGTGGTAGTTTTCCATGAGATAGGCTTTAATATCCTCGCTCACGGCCATAACCTTTTCGCCCCAGTTAGAAACATATTTTAGCCCGTGGGAGGTGTCGAACACCCAATGGGCGGTGGTAACAAACGTAAATTTCACAAATTTATTTAAAATGCCGCACAAAAAGGCAGGAATTCTGCCGTGGGCATGGACAATTTCGATTTTTTCATCTTTTATCACTTTATTTAACGCCCGCAGGGATTTTGCGATATTAACAGGAGTTTTCGAGTGCATGGGAATTTTATAATGGTGAATTCCAGCCTCTTTTAAATTCTGTTCATAAACGCCGCCGTTTGAAACGACAACAACATAATATCCCATGCGCTTAAGTTCTAAAGACAATTCTAAAACGTGAGTTTCAGCGCCGCCTATATCAAATCTGGTTAGCGCCATTAAAATCCTTTTCCCAGCCATATTTGTCATTCCCTAAGCTCCTTTAATCCAGTTCAAACATAGTTTTATTTTTTATTATATCCCAAAACATCTTTTTTTTCAACGAATATTCAGAATTTGTAACAAAAATATTACATAAGCCGTACAAAATTTTGAAAAAATGATTGACTTCACTCCCTCTTTTCGATATGATAAAGAAAAAGTTCAGAAAGGATGATTTTCTTGCATAAACTATGGTACAAAACAGAGGCCCTTACCTGGAACGAGGCGCTGCCGCTGGGCAACGGACGTCTGGGCGCAATGGCATATTCCGGCGCAGTTTCTGAAAAATTCATGTTCAACGAAGAAACCCTGTGGGGCGGCTATCCTCACGACCGGTCGAACCCTGAGGCCGCACAATATATTCCGCAGCTGAAAGAACTTATTCAAAATAAAAAATACCGTGAGGCAGACAAGCTGGTAACGGAAAAGCTGATTGGAACCGAGGCTTCGGCTTATCTTCCCTTTGGCACGCTGACTGTAGATTTAAAAAAAGACAGTGATTTTTCCATGCGCTATGCCCCCGGAGACAGCTCTTTTTCAGAAAGCACCATTAAAAACTACCGGCGGGAGCTGGACTTAAAAACCGCTGTTGTATCTTCATCATTTCAATTTAACGGCAACACCATTGCCAGACGGGCCATTGTTTCCAAGCCGGACAATGTGTTTGCCGCTGAGATTTGTGCTGAGCAGGAGAGCAGCCTGCACTTTGATGCATATTTATCCTGCGCCATAGACCACAGCGTAAAAAGCGGGACGGATTCTGTTCTCATCACCGGACGGTGCCCGGCGGATATTGACTATTACGCAAAAGAAAAGGGCGCGCAGAAATATTACTATGATGAAGAAAAGGACACCATTCCCTTTTGCGGTATGATAAAAATTGTTACAGACGGCAGTATTGTCTGCTCCGGCGGCGTTTTGTCTGTGAGCCACGCAAGCCGCGCACTCATTTTGGTTTCCATTCAAACAGGTTACTCTTCCTGGTGCAAATCCCCCTCAAAAGAGGGGAAAGACTATTTAGCCCTTTGCCAAAAAGACATTTCCGGCGCTTCCCGCTTTACGTTTGAAGAACTGTTACGCCGCCACCTGGAAGATTACCAGCCGCTTTACAGCCGGTGCGAAATCACCCTGGGCGAGGAGGACAGCCGTCCTACAGACGAGCTGCTGCGTGACGCGGCTGCAGAAAAATTCCCCCAAAGCCTTGCGGCGCTGATGTTCCACTTTAGCCGCTATCTTTTAATTTCTTGTTCCCGGGAGGGAACGCAGCCGTCCAATCTGCAGGGAATTTGGAACAGGGAGATTATGCCCCCCTGGCGCAGCGACTACACGGTAAACATTAACACAGAAATGAACTACTGGAGCGCAGAAATGAGCGGGCTTCCCGAGTGTCACATGCCCATTTTCCCGTTTTTAAAAGAGCTTTCCCAGGCAGGCAGAACAAGCGCGAAAAACCACTTTGGCGCAAACGGCTGGGTGCTGTGCCATAACTGCGACGTGTGGCGCCTCACTTCCCCAGCCGGAATCGGCGCAATGCACGCCTTTTGGCCCATGGGCGGACTGTGGCTGTGCCGCGAGATTTGGGAGCACTACGACTATACCAGGGACACAGAGTTTTTAAAAGAAAATTTTGAAACGCTGACCGGCGCGCTGGACTTTTTGTGCGACTGGCTGTACAAAGGCGAAGACGGATTCCTCACAACCGTTGCCTCCACCTCTCCGGAAAACCGCTATGTGCTGGACGGAGAGCTGGTTTCCGTTTCCGGCATCACCGCAATGGACATTGGGATTATCGATGATTTTGTAACCTACACCGGCAAAATTTGTGAGATTTTGGGCGGAAAAGAAGACGTTAAGAAAAAATGCGACTACATAAAGAAACATTTAACGCCACTTAAAATTACAAGCGACGGACGCATTATGGAGTGGAACGAGGAATTTCAAGAACACGAACTTGGCCACAGGCACATTTCCCATATGTATGCTCTGCACCCGGCAGGTCTCATTCAAGAGGGCACGCCCCTGTTTGATGCCTGCAAAAAAACCTTAAAAACACGGTTAGAGAACGGCGGCGGTCACACAGGCTGGAGCAACGCCTGGATTATCAATCAGTTTGCCCGGCTATTAGACGGGGAATTGGCTTATCAATATGTGAAAAACATGTTCATCAAATCCACCTATAAAAACCTGTTTGACGCCCATCCCCCCTTCCAGATTGACGGAAACTTCGGGTTCGCAGCAGGTCTTGGCGAAATGCTTGTAAAAAGCGCTCCCAATGAAATTACCCTGCTTCCGGCGGTGAGCCAAGAGATGGACAAGGGCGCGGTACACGGCATGCGTGCCCGGGGCGGATATTCTGTCAGCTTTTCATGGGCGGACGGGAAAATTTCCGAATACCGCATAACAAAAGACGGAAGCGAAATAGCCTCGGGTAACAACAAACCCTATCCGCTGAAACTTTTATTTTAACAAAAGAAACGCCTGCAGAAAATCTGCAGGCGTTTCTTTTAAATTTCACTTCGAATGTATCTACCGCGGTAAAGCCTTTTGGCCTTTTCCGTTACCGCTTTTACAAATTCGCCTTTCGCGTTGGTATAGCCGTCCCGGTCAAACTCAAAGGGTTTCCACAGCCCCAGCTTCAGTGTTTCATATTCTTTTGCAGTTTCAGGGTGTTCAATCAAATAATCCCGAAAGTAAAGCTCGTCGTTGTCCCCAAACAGCCGCACATGAATGTGATACACCTTCTCGGCAAACCCCTCCGGCAGATAGCCTTTCACAAACGACATGCGGGTTTTGGTTCTGTACATATGTATATAACCGTGCTTCGCCAGAGTTTCAAAAACCGCCGAAAAATCTCCGCCGTCTGCCTCCACTAAAATATCTACCGTGGGTTTTGCCCAGATCGTATCAACCGAGGTACTGCCGATGTGGCTTAAAATCATATTGTCCAGCTTTAAAATTCTCTTTAACGTTTCCTTTTCTTCCAAATACCAGTCTTTCCAGCAGTCCTTGTGTTCACTCAAAATAATTGGATACAAATGCCACAGTTCCTCTGAAGACATCTCTGATTGGTCTTTTTTCATGTTGGACGCCTCCTGTAAAGCCATTTATTCTCTGTATAGACTTATTATACCATATTCTATCTTCCCGGGCAACCGGCACCAAATTCTTAGCGGCATATTAACGTAAAAAAGGCAGCTGTGCGCTTTTCAATTGATTGCGTGTGTGATATAATGAATCTTATAGAAACTGAGGCGGTAGCAAACGCCGCCTAAAAGCCGCAGTTCATGATTTTAGTTTGATCGGAGGGCGGAAAAAATGAAATTGAATTTAAAAGCGCTGTTTCCTTTCACCGTGCGGGACGGGCTGGTAATGCTGTTTTTTTTGGCTGCAGCAACGCTGCTTTGCTGTGTTATCCGAATTTTTGACAGCGGAAATGTCTACGTTTCTATGATATATTTGCTGGCAGTGCTGCTCACATCCCGGTTTACAAACGGATACCTATTTGGAATTCTGTCGTCAGTCGCGGGTGTGCTGTGTGTGAATTATATTTTTACATTTCCTTTCTTCGAGTTTAATATGACCATGGCCGGATATCCCATTACCATTATCAGCATGCTGACGGTGTCGGTCATCACCAGCACCATGACGACACAGATTAAACAGCAGGAAACTTTAAAGGCAGCGGCAGAAAAGGAAAAAATGCGCAGCGACCTGCTTCGGGCCATTTCTCACGATTTAAGAACGCCGCTGACCTCCATTGCAGGCATGAGCGATATGCTGATGGAAGACGAACAAAAATTTTCACCGGAAGAACGGCTGGAAATTCACAAAGAAATTCGAGAAGACGCAAGCTGGCTCATTCGCATGGTGGAAAACCTGCTTTCTATTACCAGAATTCAGGAGGACACAAAAACCCTGGACAAAATTCCCGAAGCGGCGGAGGAAATTATTTCGCACGCAGTCCTGCGTTTAAAAAAGTATTATCCAGAAGCCTCGGTTACCGTTTCTGTTCCCCAAAAAATTCTGTTTGTTCCCATGGACTGTGTTCTAATTGAACAGGTACTGATTAATTTAATGGAAAATTCCATCCGCCACGGCAAATGCGCAACGGAACTGAAAGTAGATGTGAAAATCGAAAGCGGCTGGGCGCGTTTTACTGTAACAGACAACGGCTTTGGC
>NZ_JAXUNN010000024.1:0-20166 GCF_037235575.1 Congzhengia sp.
AAATAATACAACAGCCCCTAACCGATATTAAACCGTAAGTGCCGCCCGACTGGTTTCCCTGTCGGGCGGCACTTTTGTATCTGTTAAAGTTTTCCATTAATTTAATAAGGTGTGCTCTTATCATTTCGGATGCGTTTGTGCATTCCGCGTTTGATAAAAGGATAAATCAAAAACGGAAGTGAAAAAAATTAAAAACACTCAATCATTAAAAGAGTAAAAAGTGCCGTTTTTGGAAATGGTACATATAGGCGGATTTAAAAATCGAAAGCGTTCGCTGAAAACTTTTGTGAAAGGGTGTTTTTTAGTGCAGACAATTCATTATGTAATAACCGATGAAAACGGAATTCACGCACGGCCGGCCGGGCTGTTTGTAAAGGCGGCGGCCGGGTTTGCGTCCGATATTAAGATTGCGAAAGATAGCAAAGAGGCCGACGCAAAACGTCTGTTCGGCGTAATGGGCCTAGGCGTGAAACAAGGCGATGAAATTGTGGTTACCGTAAACGGCGCTGATGAAACAAAAGCCGCAGAGGCATTAGAATCGTTTTTAAAAGCGAATCTTTAAGTAAATTTAAGCCGCAAACCAAAGGCGGCGGAAAGGTTTGGGATTTTAAATGATTACGATACAGGGCAAGGGCGCGTGCGGCGCAATCGCCATCGGGCGGCTTTCGTTTTTTAAGCGGGGCGAAATCAGCGTAAAGCGCGAGCGGGTAGAGGACACAAAGGCCGAGCTTGAACGGTTTGAAGCGGCAAGGCAGGAGGCACAGTCGCAGCTGCGCGCGCTATATGACAAGGCTTTAATAGAGATCGGAGAAGCCAACGCCCAAATTTTTGACATTCATCAAATGATGTTGGAGGACTTAGATTATATCGACTCTGTTACCAACATCATTGAAAACCAGCAGATGAATGCGGAATATGCTGTGGCGGTGACGGCGGACAATTTCGCCATGATGTTTTCTTCTATGGACGATGAATATATGAAGGAGCGTGCAGCAGACGTGAAAGACGTTTCAAACCGGGTTTTGCGCTGCTTTCAGCAAACGGCAGACGGCACCGTGCTTTCCGGCGACGGTCTAATTATCTGCGCAGACGATTTGGCTCCCAGTGAAACCGTGCAGCTGGACAAGTCGAAGGTGCTGGCGTTTGTAACGCAAAAGGGGTCTTTAAACTCCCACACCGCCATTTTGGCCAGAACAATGAACATACCAGCCGTGATTGGAGCAGGGGAGGCGCTTAATCCGGAGTTTGACGGAAAACCAGCTGTGGTGGACGGCTACACCGGCGAGGTGTTCATTGAACCAGACGCCGACACGCTGGCTCTTTTAAAGCTTAAGCAGCAGGAGGACGAGAAGAAAAAGGCGCTGCTGCAGGAATTAAAGGGCAAGGAAAATATTACGTTAGACGGTAGAAAAATTAATATTTTTGCCAACATTGGCGGCCTTTCCGACATTGGCGCGGTTTTGGTAAACGATGCAGGGGGCATTGGCCTGTTCCGCAGTGAGTTTTTATATTTGGAAAACAACAATTTCCCCTCGGAGGAATTACAGTTTGCCACCTATAAAAAGGTTTTGGAAAGCATGGCAGGGAAAAAGGTTATCATTCGGACGCTAGACATTGGCGCGGACAAAAAAATTGAATATTTCGATTTAGACGCTGAGGAAAATCCGGCGTTGGGCTACCGCGCTATCCGCATTTGCCTCACCCGGCAGGATATTTTTAAAACCCAGCTCCGGGCGCTCTACCGTGCTTCTGTTTTCGGAAATCTTTCCATTATGTTTCCCATGATTATTGCCAGGGAAGAAATTTTGGAAATTAAAAAGATTATAAATGAAGTAAAAATTGAGCTTGCGGCAGAAAACGTGCCGTTTTCAGACGACGTGGAAATTGGCATTATGATTGAAACGCCGGCGGCGGCTGTGATTTCGGATATATTAGCCCCCGAGGTGGACTTTTTCAGTGTGGGCACTAACGACTTAACGCAATATACGCTGGCAATTGACCGGCAGAACCCTAAACTGGACGGTTTTTACGATCCCCACCACGAGTCGGTACTGCGGCTGATTCAGTTTGCCGCAGACAGCGCTCACAAAAACGGAAAATGGATTGGTATTTGCGGCGAACTGGGTGCGGACCTTTCTTTAACGGAACGGTTCTTAAAGATGGGAATTGACGAGCTTTCGGTTTCCCCCTCCCTCGTTTTAAGTTTAAGGGACAAGGTGCGCAATAGCTCCTGTAAATAAAAGAATGCCGCCCCTGATTTTGGGGGCGGCGTTTTTGCAAGGAAGAAAGGCGGCGACGCTGATACAAGCGCCTCCGCCTTTCCTTGTTAGGGGTTTTATCAATTAAGGGGTAGGGATCCATTGAAAATGACTGCCGGTATTTGCCGGCTGTTAGTGAATTCTATTCGTACAGCAGGGGCTTGATTTCGTCGGTGTCGATGTTCGACTTGTCATACCAAGCGTAGCCTGTGTCGATTAGCTTGTCAACAGATTCGCCGTTCATTGCTTTTACAGCAGCCTCAACAGCCTTGTAGCCAATCTGAATGGGGTTCTGGGTAACTGCACCTAAAGCTGTGCCGTTTCTCACTGCGTCGGTTTGCTTTTTGCCGGAGTCGAAGCCCACAACTGTGATAGAATCTGCCTTGTTCAGCTCTTCAACTGCCATGATAACGCCAACGGCAGAACCTTCGTTTGCACCGTAGAGGCCCTTTAAGTCGGGGTTTGCGGCAATAATGCTCTTTGCAGCTTCGGCAGATTTTAAGTGGTCACCGTCGCCATACTGAATATCTACAATTTGAATGTCAGGATAAGCCGACTCAATTCTGTTTTTAAACCCGTCGCGGCGTTCCTGGCCTGTGGTTGAGGTTTGGTCGTGTACCACCATGCCAATTTTGCCAGATTTGCCAATGGCTTCTGCCAGCTTGTCGGCTGCCGCCGCAGAGGCTGCAATGTTGTCGGTTGCGGCGGTTGCCACAACTGCGTCTGATTCAACGCCGGAGTCGAAGCCAATTACCGGAATGTTCTGAGATTTCGCCATGTCCAGCGAGGTTGCAAGAGCTTTTGAGTCAAGCGCCGCAATGCAAATTGCTTTCGGGCTTTTGCTCAGTGCATTGTTCACCATGTCTACCTGCTTGTCGATCTGGGCTTCTGTTTCCGGACCTTCAAAAGTGATGGATACGTTATAGTCTTTTGCCGCCTGCTCTGCGCCCTGTTTTACGGCCTGCCAGAACTGATGCTGAAAGCCTTTTGCCACAACGGCAATATAGGGTTTTCCATCCTGCGGAGTGGGTGCTCCGCCGCTGTTTGTTCCACAACCTGCCAGCAGGCCAACAGAAACTGCCGCCGCCATGGAAAGCGCCATTAGTCTTTTTTTCATAGAAATCGTCCTCCTTAAATTTTTAAAATTTCATTATGCTTGTTTTCTTTTTCTTAAAATGTCAATGTAAACCGCAAGAATTACAACACCACCGATTACAACAGTTTGCCACTCCTGGGGAACTGCCATAATTTTCAGCCCGCTGGTTAAAACCGACATGATAAACGCACCGATTACCGTTCCCAAAATGGTGCCGGAGCCGCCGGAAAGCGATGTTCCGCCAATTACCACCGCTGCGATTGCTTCAAGCTCGTAGCCCTGGCCCAAAGCCGGCTGCGCCGAGCCTAAACGGGACGACATGAGCATGCCTGCAACACCGCAGAATGCGCCTGCCACCATGTAGATGATGGTGAGCCATTTTTTTACGTTTACGCCGGAAAGCCTGGTTGCTTCTTCGTTGCTGCCGATTGCAAAATCGTAGCGTCCCAGCAGGGTTTTGTTTAAAAGAAAGGTTGCTAAAATGGCTGCGGCTACAAAAATGAGCACCGCGTTAGGAATTCCGGGAATGATGTTGCCCAACGCTATTTTGTTCCAGCCGTCGGGATAATATACAGGTTTTGCGCCGGAGAGCACCAGTGACAGGCCCTTTGTTACCATCATCATGCCCAGGGTTGCGATAAACGGCGGAATTTTCAGCCGCGATACCAGTGTACCGGAGATGAGGCCAACCAAAGCGCCGGTTAAAACGCAGACCAAAACGGCCAGGGGAAGCGGGAAGCCTAAGTTCACCGCAGTAATGCCGCCTACAACAGACGCAAACGTCATGGTTGTTCCGATAGAAAGGTCAATTCCGCCCGTTACGATGATAAACGTAACGCCGATTGCCAAAACGCCGTTCACACAGGTCGACAGCAAAATGGAAACCAGGTTGCTGGGGGTGAAAAAGTATGGGCTGGCGACGGAGAAGAAAATCATCAGTAAAATGAGCGTTCCGAACGCAAAGAACTTCTGCGCACCGGCGGAATGAAAGAATTTTGAGAATTTATTTTCTTGATTCATTTTTATTTCCTCCTTCTTTATTGTCTCATTGTTGCATATTTCATAATTTTTTCCTGGTCAGCCTCGCTGATGTCCAGCGTACCGGTGATGCGGCCCTCACACATGACCACAACCCTGTCGCTCATCCTTAAAATTTCAGGAAGCTCGGAAGAAATCATGATGATGGATTTTCCCTGTTCTGCCAGGTCGGTTAAAAGCTTGTAAATTTCACTTTTCGCGCCTACGTCGATACCGCGGGTAGGCTCGTCGAAAATTAAAATGTCACAGTCGCGGCACAGCCATTTCGCAATGACCACTTTTTGCTGGTTGCCGCCGGATAAGTTGCCTACCAGCTGTTTTGTGGAGGGGGTTTTGGTTTTTAGCATATCCACATATTTTTTTGCAGCCTCGGCCGCTTTTTTGTCGTTTACAATGCCGCCAGTGTTAAAGTTTTCATAGTTTGCCAAAACGGTGTTGGCCTCAATGTTCATTCCCAATGCCAGGCCGAACTGCTTTCTGTCTTCAGAAAGATAGCCAATGCCGTGCTTCACGGCGTCTTTGGGTGAACGTATGTGGGCTTTTTTACCGTTAATGAAAATTTCGCCGGAGTCGATTTTATCCGCTCCGAACACGGCCCTGGCGGTTTCGGTACGCCCTGCGCCCATGAGGCCAGCGAAGCCTAGAATTTCACCCCTGCGGAGGGAGAAGGAAACGTCTTTCACCTCTTTGCCGGCGTTTAGGTTTTTCACTTCCAGCACCACGTCGTTGCCCTTAACGTGAGAGGCTTCTTTGGGGGGCTCATAAATGGTTCTGCCCACCATGAGGCGAATGATTTCATCCATGCTGGTTTCGGCGGTTGTTTTTGTGGCGATATATTCGCCGTCGCGCATTACGGTGATGCGGTCTGAAATTTCAAACAGCTCCTCCATGCGGTGGGAGATATACACAATGCCCACGCCCTGCTCTTTCAGCCCCGCAATAATTTTGAACAGCTCGCGAATTTCCGATTCGGTGAGGGCTGCAGTAGGTTCGTCCATAATCAAAATTTTCGAGTTAAACGAAAGCGCTTTTGCAATTTCAATCATTTGCTGTTTGGCAACGGTTACGTCGCGCACTTTGGTTTTAGGGTCTAAGTCCAGATTTAACAGTTCAAACAGGCTTTTTGCCGCGCGGTTTTGTTTCGATTCGCTCAGGTATAGGCCGCCCAGCTTGGTTGCTTCTCTGCCAATAAAAATGTTCTGTGCTGCCGTTAAGTCTGGCATTAGGTTCAATTCTTGGTGAATGATGGAAATTCCTAAATTTTGGGCTTCTTTCGGCGTGGTGACGTTGATTTCTTCACCGTTGTATAAAATGGTGCCGCCGTCTTTGCCATATACGCCGGTGAGAATTTTCATCAGCGTGGATTTGCCTGCGCCGTTTTCTCCAATCAGGGCGTGAATTTCGCCTTTTTTCAGGTCGAAATGGCAGTTCTTTAAAGCGTGAACGCCGGGGAACCGCTTTTCAATGCCCGTCATTTCAAGCATTACACCCATTTTTAATCACCTCTCCTTTTCGTTTTGCTTGGCTTATACTTTTATTATAGTGATTTTTGTCGGAATTGAAATAGAAATTCTAACACAAAAAGTTGAAATTTTTATGATAAAAGGGTTGTTTGTACTTGGGCAATATGGTAAACTATAATCAAATTCGTTTCATTAGGAGACTTTTCATGGACGGAAAAAAAGGTATTCACCCATCGGTAGGCGTGGGTATTTTATCGGTTCTTCTGATTTTTATATTTTTATTTATGCTTATCAACGCGTCAACTCTGCGGGCTGCTCTGCACGATAGCACGGAAAATTATGCTTTGGACATGTCCTCCCAGCTTGCCGGAGACATTTCCAGCCGTATGAAAGCCGTTCAGATGGAAATGAAGCTGATGGCAGACTCGATTTCCATGGTGAGCGGAACAGACAAAGAGCTTGCAGAATTTATTGAAAGAAAGTCTGAAATTTCGGGCTTTGACGCAATGGCTTTTTTGGGAGCGGACGGCAGGGCGGTGCCTGCTGACTTTTCTTTCAGTATGTTTCAGGAGGGGATTGACGCCTCTTTCCGCGGGGAAATGCGGGTAACTGCCTATACGGAGGGGCAAAATGTGCTGTACACCGTTCCGGTGTATAAAAACAATCAGATAACAGGCGTTTTGGCAGGTTTGCGCAACAAAGCAAACATGCAGGCGCTCATTCAGCCAACGAGCTTTGAAGGCAGGGGTTTGACCTGTATTGTTGACAGCGACGGCAAGGTGATTATCTCGCCAACAGACATTAAACCCTTTTTAACGCTGGACACAGTCTTCCATGAAAGCGGGAAATCAGAAGCTTCGCGGGCTGTGATGGAAATGAAAGAGGATTTGGAGAACCGCAAAGAGGGCGTGTTCCGTTTCATGGCCGTTAGCGGGGAAGAATTGTTTCTTTCCTATCACGCGCTAACGGTGAACGACTGGACGCTGCTAACCTTAATTCCTGCCGACCTGATTTCGGGCCGGGCGGAGAAATATATTTTCTACTCTTTTTTAATCATTGGTTTCATTGTGGTGATTTTCGGTCTGTTCATTTTTGCCGTGTCCCGGTTTTACGCGAAAAGCCGCAGACGTTTAGAGCAGATTGCCTATGTAGACAGTGTTACCGGCGGCAGGAACAACGCGGCGTTTCGTGAGGCATATATGAAGCTGACGGAAGCGGAGCCGCCTCCGTTTACGATTGTTCTGTTTAATATTAAGAACTTTAAGCTGATTAACGAGAATTTTGGAACCGAGCAAGGGGATAAAACTCTGCGCTATGTTTATGAAACTTTGAGCGGCATGTTAAAGCCAGGTGAAATTGTGGCCCGCAGTTCGGCGGACAACTTCTTTTTGTGCCTAAAAGAGCATAGCAGAGAAGTGATTTCGGCCCGGCTTGAGGAGATGACAAAGGAGTTAAACCGGTTTAGTAAACTGATTGAAACGCCTTACCACCTTACGGTTTTAAAGGGAGCGTATATTGTAGAGGATTTGAGTTTAGATATTACTATTATTCAGGACAGGGCACGCATAGCGTATCAGAGTAGGCTTGACGGCGAAAATACGGACTGCGCCTTTTACGACGCCGCTTATACAGAGCGTATGAAAGAGGAGCAGGAGCTGGAACAGGCCTTTGAGCCGTCGCTGGAAAATCACGATTTTACACTGTATTTACAGCCAAAGGTGCGGCTAAAAGATGGGCAGGTTGGCGGGGCAGAGGCGCTGGTGCGCTGGAACCACCCGGAACGGGGCATGATAAGCCCGGGGATGTTTATTCCACTGTTTGAGCAAAGCGACAAAATTTGCCGGTTAGACCGCTATATGTTTGAGCAGGCGTGTGTTTGTTTGGAGCGGTGGATAGAAAGCGGCAATAAGCCTATTCCCATTTCTGTGAACCTTTCAAGGCGGCACTTTGACGACCCGAACTTTTTAACGTGGTTTTCTGAAACGGCACAACGGCACAACATTCCAAGAGGAATTTTAGAGTTTGAGCTGACAGAGTCGATTTTCTTCGATAATTTAAAAATTAACATTGTGAAACAGCGTATCCGCCAGATGCACGAGCTGGGGTTTCAGTGTTCGCTGGACGATTTTGGTTCTGGTTATTCGTCTTTGGGGCTGGTGAAAGAGTTTGACATTGATGCGATTAAGCTTGACCGCAGATTTTTTAAAGACATTGAAGACCAAAAGTCCCGGGACGTGATAGACTGCCTCATCACACTTTCTAAAAAACTGGGGCTCACCTCTGTGGCGGAGGGAATTGAAACAGAGGAACAGCTTAGCTATATGCAAACGGTGGGCTGTGACCTGGTGCAGGGCTTTATATTTTCAAGGCCCCTGCCGGTTGAAGAATTTGAAACATGGTGGGAAAAGAAAAACCGCGGGACAAGTTAAGTCCTGCGGTTTTATTTGTTTATTTCAGAATTGTCAGTTCGGCCCAGCAGATAGTCTACGGAACAGCCCAAGTAGTCTGCGATTTTAGCTAAATTATCGGCTCTTGGAATTGTGCCGCTTGTAAAATGCGACATGGTGCTGTGCCCCATGCCGCACGTTTCAAACATCTCCTGCAAAATAATTTTTCTTAATTTTGCTATATGTTTAATTCTTTTTGCAATGTCGTATGAATTATACATAAATTGGCCGTCCCCCTAATTAGTGATTAATTTCAGGATTATCGGTTCGGCCCAGCAGATAGTCTACGGAGCAGCCTAAATAATCCGCGATTTTGGCCAAGTTACTGCTAAGCGGCGTGCGCCCGCTGTTCATATTTGAAAGTGTGTTTTCTGCAAGTCCACACGCTTCCAGCATATCTTTTAAGACAATTTTTTTCATTCTGGCTGTTTTTTTTATTCTCTTAGAGTTGAACTGACTCATACATAATAGACCAGCCTCATTTTATAATTTTATAAAATGGTGTGACTTTGGTTCGTTGGTTCGACCCAGCAAATAGTCGACGGAGCAGTCTAAGTAGTCCGCTATTTTGGCGAGCGTATCACTTTTAGGTACAGAACCGTGATTCATATGTGAAATAGTGTTAATCCCCAAATTACAGGCAGATAGCATTTCATTTAACGTAATCTTTTTTGATTTTGCTATTTTTTTAATTCTCTTAGATATTTGCATTGCCTCATACATAAGAAATAACCTCATTTATTTTTGATGTAATTCAGTATCGTCTGTTCGTCCCAAAAGATAATCGACGGAGCAACCTAAATAATCTGCGATTTTTGCCAAGTTATCGGCTCTTGGTATTGAGCCACCGCACTGCATTGAAGACAGAGCATTTTTGTTTAAACCACATTTATTTAACAAGTCTTTAATAGCGACATTGTTTGCCTTTGCTATCAATTTAACACGTTTCGCGATATTCTCAGATTGATACACAAATTGCCGCCCCCTATTTTTAGTGGTTAATTTCAGGATTATTTGTTCGTCCTAAAAGGTAATCTACTGAACAGCCAAGTTCATCAGCAATTTTTGCTAAATTGTCAGCCCTTGGAATAGAGCCAGCTTTTATGTGGGAAATCGTATTTTTGCCTAATCCGCAGTTTTCCAAAATTTTATTTAGAGAAAGGTCATTACTGTAGGCCTGAATTTTAATTCTGTCTGCGATATTGTTTGATTTATACAATTTTAACACCTCAATTTTGTTCAAATTTAACAAAACCCCAAAAATGGATAAAAATGTATTGACAATACCTAAATTTGGGGATATAATATAAACATAACCAAAAAAGAGCAGAATATTCCCCAAGTGTTATTTCATTGTACGTAGCAGTTCAATTATATCATTGCGGAAAAATTTTGTCAAGTTTTGGTTACATGCGGGAAAGAAATGAAGTATAAAATCCACAGGACATCTCTTTCCCGCAATCATAAATCCCCTATAGGTGCGACTTTCCGACGCCGCATCTTTACCCTTTTAAGATTATGGGAGATCAAAACGGAAAGCCTTGAAGGGGCAGTGTGCGTGTTTGCGAGTGTGCTTTGGATATGCTTTATGTGTGTGTATTTGTGTGTGAATGTGTGAGTGTGTGAGTGCGTGCGTGTGCGGCGAAAGCGCCCCTGTCAAGGCGCAGAAAACAGGCTTCGGCCTGTTTTTTGTTTTTTACTCCATAAACAGAACAAAAACTTTTGTTTTCTTCGTCATACATGTTTTCCCGGGTAATTACCCGCTTTTTTTATGTCCGTTTTTCAATAAATTCATCAATCATGTTCATATATCGCATCACGTCTTCGTCCTTTGAACGGTAGCCTTGCAGCAGGAATGCGTGCTCTGCGCCGTGCAGCGGAATATATTCGCAGTCGTTTTTTTGCTGCTTCATACTGTCGCAGTAACGCTCTGTAATTTTGCAGTTTACTACAGTGTCGCTGTCGCCGTGCAGGAGCAAAAGCGCAGGCTTTATTTTTTGAATATGAAAAGCAGGCGAGGCCTTAATAAAATCCTGCTCTGTTTTTGCAATGTGTTTCCAGCTTGGTTCGGTGCAGTCTAAAACCGGGTTGGCGGCAACCACCATGTCTGCGTTTATGCTGTCGTCTATGCCGAGCATCAGGCTTAAGTGGCCGCCGGCAGAGTCGCCCATTAAAATTAGCCGCGTTGTTTCGGTTTGCCGGCGTATGAAGGCAACCGCATCCTTGCAGTCGTCAATTAAATCGAATACGGTTGTGGTTTCGTCAAAGTCGATGGAGCGGTAGGAAAACACAGCGGCAGTAAAGCCCTTGCTTACATAATACTGCGCCTGAAAATTCATCCAGCTGCCGTCCCAGGTGACTGCGTCTTCTTTCACGGCATACCAGCTTCCGCCGTGAATTGCAATTACAAGGGTTTGCTTGTTTTTGTTATCCTCGGGAACATAAATTTCCACCGGCAGCCGAACGCCGTTCACGGTCTTATAGGAACAATCTATGCCCGGTTTAATTTGCTTTAAACGATTTATTTCAGCTTTTAATTCGTTCATTGCTTGTCACCTCTTTTTTATTATACAAAAACGCGGCTTATTTTTCAACCACTTTTGCCGCGTGTGTTGACAATTTGTTTGGGCTGGGATATAATTATTTTAAATATTGAAAAAAAGGGGAGACACGAAAATGAAAAAGAAACTGTTATTGCTGGCCTTAGCGGCTGTTATGGCCATGCTTTCCTGCTATGCAGTGTTTGCTGAAGAAGGGAAGCCCACGCTGTTTATTGTGGGTGACGGCGTAGCCGCCGCCCAGGGCGCGGACAAATTTCCGCAGCAGGGCTGGGGCGAATATGTGGCGGACGTGGTAACGAATATTACGGTGGAAAACTGCGCTGAAAATGAGGAGAATTTGGCTTCTTATGTTGAAAACGGCGCATGGCAGGAGGTTTTGCCCCGTGTGACTGCAGGTGATTTTGTGATGGTGGCGTTCGGCGCAGACAGCGTTGATCCCGCAAAAAGCGAAAACTATTACAGCGCATATCTGTTAAAGCTGGCACAGGGCATAAAAGCGGCAGGCGCGCAGGGCATTTTTGTTACACCTGCGGCTGTTGGCAGCACCATTGATGCGAACAATCGGCTGAACCCGCTAATTAACAGCGTGAAATCTGTGGCCGCAAGCTTTGGATTTACGGTGGCAGATTTGAACGGCAGAATGCGGGAAAATTACAAGGACTATCAGGGCACGGAAAAGGACGGAAAGGTGAGGACCTCATACGACGCGCTGTTTTTGTCTAAAAGCCAGCTTTCCTATTTTGAGCAGATTGGCGCCGTAAGCGATTCGGCAAAACAGGCGGCAGAAAACAAAGATTACATTCATTTCAGTGCAACCGGTGCAAAGTTTGCGGCAAACCTGGTTGCAAAAGAACTGTTTGAAAAGGAAAATCCCTTCAAACAATATACAAAAGACGTAACCGACCCCAAGCAGAGAACGGTGCGCTATGACGTCATTTCCAAAATGCGTGAGGGAAATTTAAACGGCGTTTTCTTCGACGGAATGGAATATAACGGCCTGCCCACTCAGGTGTTTGCCTATGTGGGGCTGCCGGAGGGCGCTTCTGCGGAAAACAAAGTGCCCGCAATGGTGCTGACTCACGGCGCTGCCGGGCATGCGTATAAAGATTGGGTGCAGCTTTGGAACAAAAAGGGCTATGCGGCAATTTCGTTTTACTGGAGAGAGCCGGATGCAAAAAATGACAACACCATGCCGGACGGTTCGGCGCTTCAATATAACCCCGGCCCCCGGCGTTCAGACATCAGTGATACGGCACTGCAAGGCGAAAAAGAAGACCAGTTTATGTATCACGCGACGTCTGACATCAGCCTTTCCTATAACCTTTTAAACGCCATGCCGGAGGTGCAAAAAGATCAAATTGGTTTAACCGGCATTTCCTGGGGCGGCATTATCGCAAGCCGCGGTATGGGTGAGGATACCAGATTTCAGTTTGCAATGCCG
This sequence comes from Congzhengia sp., assembly GCF_037235575.1. Classification (NCBI taxonomy): domain Bacteria; kingdom Bacillati; phylum Bacillota; class Clostridia; order Eubacteriales; family Oscillospiraceae; genus Congzhengia; species Congzhengia sp. The sequence continues at coordinate 12,305 of NZ_JAXUNN010000024.1, forward strand.
GTTTACGGCTGCGGCAATCTGCCTATGAGCACGGGCACCATTCATCCCACCAGTGTTTGGGACGGAAAATATACCTTTAAAAATACGGTTGATGCAAACATGCCTGTCTTTTGGATCAATGTGTCTAACGACACGTTTTTCTCACTGCATGCCACTACACAGTGTGCTTTAGAAACCAACTCAGACGTGCTGATTATTTTAGGCGGCGGCCATTCGCAGCAGCACGGTTCAGGCGGAACCGGCGAGATTGACGAGCTGTTTTCCTATGCCGACCACATGCTGAAAGGCGGCCCGGCGCTGCCAAAACTGAGTAAAATTTCGTTAAGCGGCAGAACCGCGTCGTTCACCTGTGAAGCAGAAGCAGGACTGGAAAAAGCGAGGCTGATTTACAACACCACAGGAATGGTGTATGGAAACGGAGCCGGAAGCCAGGCCACCACCGAATGGACAACGGTGGACTTAAATCCGAAAACGGGGAAAATAAGCGTTTCTGTTCCGGCAAATGCTAAGGGCTTTTATGTTGAGGTGACAGATAAGAACAAAAACCGCATGACCACGGAATATTTAGAGTTTCATTAAAGAAGGTTTTTGGCATGGAAAAAAAGTTTATTTTGCAGGCAGATTATAATTTCGGATGGAATTATATATTGGCAAATCCTGATGTTAATGCTGCTGAAAAATTGGAGAAATGTTATTTTTATAATATTGATAAGCTTGGCATGAAAGTAGATGCGATTTTGTGGGAAAGTCATTGCTTTCTTCCACAGGAGTGCGAGAGCAACAACACAGACATTTATCAATGTTTTAAAGGACGCGGTATTGACATGATGCAGGTTTTAATTGATGCATGCCATAAACGGGGAATTGAAAGTATATTTCATCACAGAATTTCCGAGGTTGACAGCTCTCATGTGAAAAAGTTAAAGGGAAAAGATGGCTGGAACAAAACGAAACTTTCCCATCCTGATTGGATTATTAAAACTTGGTGGCGCGAAGGGCATTGGAATTTTGCTTCGGAGGGCCTGCGTCAATTTAAGCTGGATTATATCACAAGTATTATGCGGAAATATAATTTTGATGGGATTTGTATTGATTTTTCGAGACATTTGCCCTGCCTGCCGGTGGGAAGGCAATGGGAGGAGCGGCATTGTTTAACGCAGTTTATGTGCGATTTAAAAAATCGCATAAAAAGAATTAGTCCGGCAATAAAAATTGGAGCAAAGGTTCCGGAAAATAACAGAGTTTGTCATGATGATGGCTTTGACGTGGAAAGTTGGATTCAAAAGGATGCTGTAGATTTTCTTGTACTTGGTTCTCGAAGTGTAACCGTTGAAGTGGATTGGTATAAACAAATTACTATGGGACACGATGTTATGCTTTATCCCTGCTGGGACGTACACCACTCGTCTGATGCGCTCCATTTTATGCCAAAAGAGTTTTACAGGGGCCTCATTTTAAATTGGTTTTACAAGGGCGCAGACGGCATAGTGGGGTTTAATTTCGCTCCGGCGCCTGTAAATGAAATGAAAAAAATCGGCGTTGACCAGGCGTCTTCTGGCGATGCTTATGAAGAAGGCCAGGATTTTAAGGAATATTATGAAAGCTATATAGAATCGCAGGATGCGAACAAAAAAAGAAAATATGTGGCTGAACGGCGCGGCGGTTATCCTTATATAACCGGAAGTTTTACCACAAACTGTTACGCTCCGCTGCCTGCAGAGATTCCCAATGACGGAGGTTTCGTGGATATTCCTGTTGAAACGATTGGTGATTTTGGTGGGAGAAAAGCTACCGTAAAGCTGTTGATATCTAATGCCAAAGAGGGCATTGACCATTTTGCAGTTTTGGTTAACGGCGCAGAACGAAAGAATATTTCCGAAAATTTTCATTTCATAGACAGGCAAATATTTTGGCCTGAGCCGCAAAAACCATCAGGAAGAACTTATTGCATGACAGATAATCCGTCTGAACTGTTGGTTCTTTCCGAATGTTTTGACGGCTGTCTTTTGTCGGATAAAACCATTGTATCCGTTGCGGTAATTGACAGAACAGATTACATTCTGGACAATATAACGGTAGAACGGGTGGAACTGATAATAGACGGCGAAACATAAAAAGAGCAAAAAAGTCCGGTGCAGAAAAATTTCTGCACCGGACTAAATTTATATTAATAGTTTTCAGCGCGCACTTCAAAATAGCTTTGAGGGTGTGCGCAAACAGGACAAACCTGAGGCGCTTTTTTGCCGATTACCAAATGTCCGCAGTTGCGGCACTCCCACATAGTTTCCTCGCTCTTTTCAAACACCTTTTGCATCTCAACATTGGAGAGCAGGGCGCGGTATCTGTCCTCGTGGGACTTCTCAATTACGGCAACGGCGCGGAATTTAGCAGCCAGCTCTGTAAAGCCCTCTTCTTCTGCATCTTTTGCAAAACCGGCATACATATCTGTCCATTCATAGTTTTCACCGTCGGCGGCAGCGGCTAAATTTTTCGCTGTGTCGCCAAGCTCGCCCAGTGCCTTAAACCACATTTTTGCATGTTCTTTTTCGTTGTCCGCCGTTTTCTGAAAAATAGCGGAAATTTGTTCATATCCCTCTTTTTTTGCAACACTTGCAAAGTATGTATACTTGTTTCTTGCCTGGCTTTCTCCTGCAAATGCCGCCATTAAGTTTGCTTCTGTTTTTGAACCTTTTAATTCCATCATCAAAACACTCCTTTACATAAATTTTAATTTATTCATTTGTTACTTTGTAGCCCAGCTGTTCCCATGTTTTGGAAAGGTTATCAATTAAATCACGCTTTTTGTGGCCAATCCAATTGCTGTCGGTGTCGGTGTAAGTTACAACGTTTCCCTCAATTTTTAAGTCGGCCGCGTTTGCTTTTTGCTTTTCTTCAAAAATTGTTTTTGCCTGTGCTTCGTCGGCAAAGTGCATTTCATAGGTGATTGACTCTAACGTGCTGTTGGGAAAATTGTATGTTAAAACATCATAGTTACCGTTGGTTTCCGGTGTTGTCACAATGAGCCTGCCATTGCTGTTTCCATATCCTTCTGAATAGGAAGGAACAATTAACGATCCGTCTTCAGTGGTCTGAACGCCTTCGTCCGATTCAGTGGCCTCAGTGTTGTAAGACGGTTGTGCAGGGTCTGTGTTTTCTTGATTTTTATTTCCGCCGCAGCCTGAAACCGTTAAAAGTGCTGCGCATATTAAAATAAAGCCAATTAATTTTTTCATAGTATTCAACCTTTCTGCAGTATCAACAAAATTTTGCAATTAAATTTATTATACCACACGATTTTTATAATTTCAATGCAAATTTTGTGAACAAATTATATGGAACATGAACTTATTTTATGGTATAATACCTTTAAATGATATGAATGTGAGAGCGTTTTATGAACAGACAGAAAAGAATCATTGCAATTAACGATATATCGTGCTTTGGGAAATGCTCCTTAACAGCGGCCATTCCAATTTTGAGCGCGGCGGGCATTGAAACCTGTGTGCTGCCAACGGCGGTTTTGTCATCCCACACAGGTTTTTCGGGATATACGTTCCGCGATTTAACTGACGATTTACTGATGGAAGCCGAACACTGGAAGTCGCTGGGACTGACGTTTGACGGAATTTACACAGGATATTTAGCCTCGAAGAGGCAGGTGTCCTGCGTTGAAAAAATCATGGAACTGTTGCCGTCAGAGTTTGTTTTGGTTGACCCTGTAATGGGGGATAACGGCAGGCTGTATGACGGGTTTGATGAGTCTTTTGCCAAAGAGATGAAACGGCTGCTTCAAAAAGCAGACATAATTGTTCCCAACGTGACGGAGGCGGCGTTTTTAACTGATGTGCCGTTTGAAAGCGGGACGCATTCACAAGACTACATCGAGACCATGATTGAAAAGCTAAAACCTGTGTGCCGGGGGCAGATTGTTCTGACAGGCATTCATTCAGGGCCGCAAAAAGTGGGCACGGCAGTGTGGGACGGCGTTCGGCTGGAAATAATTGAAACCGAAAAAATCGACGTTTTTTACAGCGGCACAGGCGACGTATTTGCAAGCGCGCTGGCAGCGGCTGTAATGCTTGGAAAAGACACAAAAAAAGCGGCCGAAATTGCGGCCGAATATGTAATTGACTGTATTTTAAAAACCAGAAAAACATCAGGCGACAGAAGCTATGGGGTGAACTTTGAACTGTGCACAAAAGAGCTTTTGGCCGCTTTGGGACTACTATCATAAAAATACAAAAAAGTCCCCAGGGTGCCGTGTTGTTCGATTTATTTTTACCTGCCTAAGCAGGTGGGTATCCTCTCATCTGCTTTACATGTCCCCTGGCCGCGTATCCGCGGGGGGCATATGCGCCACAGACGAAGTTAGATTCCCTTATAAAAAATGTTGGTAAAATAAAAATCGTAAATCACGAACATCCCAGGGAGGCTCTTTTGTTAAACTTATTATACCACCGGCGCAATAAAATATCAATACATTTTTTGTTTTGTTACAAAGATTTAAAAATTAAAACGTCCGGTTCTTTATGGAGGTTTTGTTTTGATTGACACATTAGCAATTTTTAAAAACAGGGTGCCGGATTTTAACCGTCTATTGGCCAATGGGTTTGCAAAATCAGACGGCGGCTATCAAAATTCATATGAACTGCTTAACGGTGAGTTTGAAATGGAGATTTTTGTGTCTGACGCGGGAAAAGTTTCTGTTAAGGTTTTCGACGCGTTTCTTCGGGAGGAATATGTTTTGGTGCATATGCCGGGCGCCGGAGGCGGGTTTGTGGGAACTGTCACAGCGGCCTGTGAGGAAGTGCTGGTAAAAATTGCTGAACGCTGTTTTTATTATGAGGTTTTTAAAACCGAGCAGGCAAAACAGATTATGGAATATGCAGAAAAGACCTATGGCGATGAACTGGAATTTTTGTGGAGCAAGCTGCCGGATAACGCAATTTTAAGAAGGAAGGACACGCAAAAGTGGTATGCTGCGTTTCTAAAAGTGCCAAAAACAAAACTTGGACTTGATGGTTCTGAAATCGTTGAAATTTTAGACCTGCGCGCCCTGCCGGAGGAAATTGAACAAATTGTTGATGGGAAACGCTTTTTTGGGGGATACCACATGAATAAAAAACACTGGTACACAATCTGCTTAAACGGCTCCGTTCCTATCTGCGAAATTTTAAGCCGGATTGATGCAAGCTATCAATTGGCAAAAAAGAAATAAAAAGAAAGCCGCAGCTTTTGTGCTGCGGCTTTTAAATTTGAACCTATTCTTCCCAGTTGTGCCAAACGCTTTGCACGTCGTCGTTATCTTCTAAACTATCAATAAGTTTGCCCATAAACAAAAGGTCTTTTTCATCTGTTAACGTCACAGTGGTTTGCGGAATTTGTTCAATTTCAGCAGAAGCAAACGAATAACCCTTTTTCTCCAGCGCGTCGCGCACGTTGCTGAAATTATCTGTTGAGGTCAAAATTTCAAAACAGTCTTCGTTGGCGGTAAAATCCTCTGCGCCGGCGTCCAGCGCGTCCATCATAACGGCGTCTTCTTCTAATTCTTCCTCCGAATTGTCAATAATGATAACGCCTTTTTTGTCGAACAGAAAGCTTACGCAGCCGTTTTGGCCAAGATTGCCGCCAAACTTGTCAAAATAGTGCCGAAGGTCGCCTGCCGTGCGGTTTCTGTTGTCCGTCAGCGTTTCCACAATTACGGCAACGCCGCTGGGACCGTATCCCTCATAGGTAATTTCTTCATAGTTGTCCGCTCCAAGCTCGCCGGAGGCCTTTTTAATGCATCGGTCAATGTTATCGTTGGGCATGTTATTTGCCTTTGCTTTGGCAATGACGTCGCGAAGCTTGGAATTCGATTCGGGGTCCGGGCCGCCCGCTTTTACAATCACGGTGATTTCACGTCCCAGTTTTGTGAAAATCTTACCCTTTTTCGCGTCGGATTTCTCCTTTTTATGTTTGATGTTTGCCCATTTGGAATGTCCTGACATATCATCGCTCCTAAACTTTAATTTTGTATAATTTTTTATAATAATCGTAAAATAAATAAAAATCCATTTTGAAAGGAAATTAAAACGATGCAATATCTTATTGTGTTCTGTGTAGGCGGGCTTCTTTGCGCCATTGCACAGGTGTTAATAGACAAATTTAAACTCACCCCGGCCAGAATTTTGGTTATCTACGTCACGGCGGGTGTATTTTTAACCTTAATCGGCGTGTATAAACCGTTGGTAGAATTTGCAGGTGCAGGCGCCACTGTTCCGCTGACGGGTTTTGGATATACCTTGGCGAAAGGCGCAGCAAAGGGTGTGCAGGACCACGGTTTTTGGGGAATTTTTTCCGGCGGCGTAACAGGCTCTGCCGCAGGAATTGCCGCAGCCGTTGTGTTTGGCTTTGTCATGGCCTTAATTTTCAAGCCAAAGGCTAAAAAATAAATCCCATTTCCGCCATGCTGTAAAACCGGTTCCCCGCAACTATTATGTGGTCGGCCACGGCAACGTCAATGCCCTTTAAAATCTCTGCCAGCTTTTTCGTTGTGTTTTTATCGGCAGCAGAGGGCATTAGCGTGCTGTGGGGATGGTTGTGCGCAAAGACAACGTTTTTCGCGTTGTGCTTAATCACCTCTGCAACAACCAGACGTGGATAAGCCTCAATCCTGTCAATGGTGCCCTTGGCTATGATGCCGCTCCAATGAACGCGCCGGTTTGCGTCCAGACAGATTAAAGCAAACTCTTCGTTCACCTTGCCTTTTAAAAGAGAAACTGCATATTGGCCAATGCTTTCGGTGTCGTGCAGCAAATTGTCCCTGTCGCATTTCGATTTTTCGTAAACGCGGGAAAGGTGCGGCACCATGGAAAGGAGCGTTGCGCTGCTTTCACTCAGGCCCGGAAGCTTGGCCAGCTCAGACACGTCTGCCTCAAACACGTTTGCAATTGAGTTATATTCGTTCAAAATGGAATGTGCCAAAGGATTGGTGTCGCGTCTGGGGATAGCGTAGTAAAGCAGCATTTCCAAAACCTCGTGTTCAGCAAAACCGTCGAAACCGTGTTCTGAAAAGCGTTTTCGCATGCGTTCGCGGTGATTTTTGTGAATTGCATCGTCCATTTCGCTCAAGCACACATCCTTTATAAAAACATATATTTTATTTTACACTTTTTTTCAGAAAATTTCAACCTTTTTTCACAAATTTAAGATGTTTGCCAAAAAGCCGCTGTGTCAAAACAGAATTTTCAGAATATAATGTTATATAGAATGAAAGCGGCGGTGAAAGTATGCAAAGATGTCTTGTAACATTTGTGTCGCAGACTGCGGCATTTCGGTTTAAACGGCTGGCGGAGGATAACGGACTTTTTGTTAAAATTATTCAAACGCCAAAGGAATTGAGCCGCGGCGGCTGTTCCTATGCGGCGAAATGCGCAAGGGGCGACGCTTTAAAGCTTACTTCCCTGTGCCGCAGAAACGGGGTTGGCTACAGCAGGATATTTGCTGAATTTACCGACACCAGCGGCAGAAGAAGCTATGAAGAAATAAGGTAAATTAAAAAACCGGGCTTTTCAATTCTGAAAAGTCCGGTTTTGTTTATTCGCTTTCCGCCATGCGATATCCAACGCCTGGCTCTGTGAACAGATATTCCGGCTCGGCAGGGTTTTTCTCTAACTTGCGCCTCAGGTTTGCCATGTTTACCCGGAGGGTTTTGTTGTCTTCGCTGGCATAAGGACCCCAAATTTCTTTTAAAATATAGTCGTAGGTCAGCACCTTGCCCGAATATTTAGACAAAAGCTCAATAATTTTAAATTCAATATTTGTCAGGTGCACAGCTTCTTCTCGTACGGTTACCATATATTTTTCAAAATCGACTTTTA
>NZ_JAXUNN010000025.1:0-185381 GCF_037235575.1 Congzhengia sp.
CAAAAAAAGCAATGCAGAAGAAATTGAATCTGTATGGAATTTAAAAAAATCGGAAATACCAAATTTACAGGAAGAAAAAGTTCTGCCCAAAAACCACCGCGGGCTGGTTACTGCACCGCACACGTCGCAAACCTTTTATCTTGATTTCGACCGCATATATTCCGGCTACGCCGCATTTACTGTAACAGCGGAGGGCGATTGCCGGATTTCTATAAAAACCTTTGAGGCGCCGGAGAAGGTGCTTTGGGAAGAGGAGCTTCATATAAACGGCAGCATGCCGTATCGCTCGTTCCGCTTAAACTCCATTGGCGGCATGGAACTTACCGTGGAGAACAACAGCGAAACAAACGTTTCTATTTCTGACGCAGGGCTTATTTTCACCTGCTATCCCGTTGATACCGAGGGTTCCTTTTCGTGTTCCGACGAATTGCTCAACAAAATTTATGATGTGGGCAAATGGACAACGAAAATCTGCCGTCAGACCATTCATTTAGACAGTCCCAAGCATCAGGAAAACTTAGGCTGCACGGGGGACTATTATGTGGAAAGCTTAATTTCATATTATTGCTTCGGCGACCCGTATCTCACGCGGTTTGATATTCTGCGGACAGCGGATTTGCTGAAACAGCGGGGTGGGTTTATGTTTCACACCTCTTACAGCCTGATTTGGGTGCAGATGTTATATGACTATTATCTGTTTTCCGGCGACAGCGCCGTTTTCGGCCAAACGAAAGACGCGCTCCACCTGCTGATGGACCGGTTTTTCGGATATGAAGAGAAAGACACGGGTCTGATTGACACTCCGCCCAGCTTTATGTTTATCGACTGGATTCCGGTAGACGCGTATAATCTGCACCATCCGCCGAAAGCGCTGGGGCAAACAGCCCTTTGTGCCTTTTACTACCGTGCCTTATGTTTGGCGGCAAAAATTTCGGACAGTTTACTCGACTCGGAGCACGCCCGAATTTACAGTGACCGGGCAAAGCGGTTAAAAGCGTCTTTCCACAAAGCGTTTTTTGTGCCGGAAAAGGGGCTTTACAAAAGCGGGCTGAACTCCCTCACGCCGGAGGCGCTGGTGAGCCAGTTCATGCCGCAGAATACGGATAAGGTTTATTTTGGAAAGCATGAAAATTCCCTTGCGGTTTTATATGGCCTGTGTCCGGAAAACCTTTCTGCTCCCATTATGGAAACGGTGGTCAACAGCTCTTCTCTTACAGACGTTCAGCCCTATTTTATGCATTTTGTGTTAGATGCGGTGTATAAAGCGGGACTGTTCGCAAACTATGGCCTTTCGCTGATTCGGCAATGGAAAAAACAGGTTGACGAATGCAGCAAGGGCATGAAAGAGATGTGGGGCGACTTTCCCGGATATGGCTACGACTACAGCCACGCCTGGGGCGCAACGCCCTCATACCAGCTTCCCGCAAAGCTTTCGGGGCTGACGATTTTAGAACCGGGGTTTAAAAAAATTACCCTTGCGCCCAACCTGTTTGGGCTTGATTGGGCTGAGATTGACATTCCTACGCCCTTTGGCAGCATTCATATGAAACTAAAGAAAAATGAAACGCCCGTCATTTCTGTGCCGGACGAAATTGAATATCAAGTGATTTAGAAAGGCATTGTGTTTATGAACAATTCTGACAGCCAATATAAGCAAATGATTGAAACGCCCATACCGAAGCTTGTGGGAAGCCTGGCGGTTCCAACGGTTATCAGCATGCTTGTCACCAACATTTATAACATGGCCGATACCTTTTTTGTGAGCCGGTTAGGCACCAGCGCCAGCGGCGCCATTGGCATTACCGCCACGCTGACGTTAATGCTGCAGGCTATTGGCCTCATGTTCGGCCACGGCTCGGGCAGCATAATCAGCCGGGCGCTGGGCAGCCGGGACGAAAACCGGGCCGACAGGCTTGCCTCCACGGCGTTTTTCGTGTCTGTCATTGCCGGGGGCGTAATCGGTATGGGGGGACTGCTTTTTTTAAGCCCGCTTTTGCGGCTTTTGGGCAGCACGGAAACAGTTCTTCCCTATGCCCGCGCCTATGGGTTTTACATTTTAATGGCCGCGCCGTTTATGGTTTCGAGCTTTGTTTTAAACAACATTATGCGCTACGAGGGCAAGGCGCACCTTGCCATGGTGGGGCTGACCACCGGCGCGGTGTTAAACATGGTGTTAGATCCCATTTTTATTTTTGGCCTTAAAATGGGCGTTTATGGCGCCGGTTTAAGCACAGCGCTCAGCCAGGTCATCAGTTTTGCCATTTTGCTCTACATGTATCTCTCCGGCAAAACCCGGTGCCGCATTGCCTGGCGCATGACGGCTGTTTATGAAATCCCGCTGATTTTGAAAAACGGTCTTCCCACTCTGGCGCGGCAGGGTATGAACTGCATCTCCTCCATGCTCTTAAACCAGGCCGCCGCGGTGTATGGCGACACTGCCCTTTCTGCTATCAGCATTGTGAACCAGATTTGTAATTTCATTGCGTCGATTATGATTGGAATCGGCCAGGGATTTCAGCCTGTGGCAGGCTATAACTTTGGGGCGGGGCGCACCGACCGTTTGCGCCGCGGTTTTTATTTCACGTTTCTTTTGGGGGAATGTGTGCTCACGGCGCTTTCCATTCTCTTTTTCTTTGCCGCAAGAAACATTGTTGCAGCGTTCCGCGACGACCCTGAGGTTGTGCGCATTGGCATTTCCATGCTGCGCCTGCAGTGTATTTCCCTCATTGCACAGCCCTATGCCACCTGCGCCAACATGATGTTTCAGAGCATTGGCGAAACCGGCCGGGCAACGCTTTTGGCCACCACGAGAAACGGACTTTACATGATTCCCGCGCTGTTAATTCTGCCCTGGCTGCTGGGCCTTTTCGGAATTCAGATTGCCCAGCCTGCGGCGGACGTTGCGTCTTTGCTTACCGCCGTTCCCCTTGTCACCGGGTTTTTCATTCGGTGCAAACGGTCAGAAACAGCAGAATCGTGAAGGTTCTGACGAACCGTTTAAGTTTGCAACGCTGTCGCGGACAATTAACCGGCTTTTTAACGTGATATCCTGCCGGGCAAAATAAAACTGGTTGTCCATTTTTTTAAAGATTAAATCCACCGCTGTTTCACACAGTTCTTCGGGGTGCGAAACAATGGTGGTGAGCGGAACATCTAAATAGGCCGCGGCGGAAACGTTGTTCATGCCGATAACGGACACGTCTTTTGGAATGCTTAGCCCCGCCTCTTGGGTGTAACGGAGCGCGCCCATTGCCATATAGTCATACGCCGCGATCACCGCGGTGGGGCGGTCTTTTTGTTCCATCAACTGTTTCATGGCGTCAAATCCTGCCATCTGAAACCGCATTTTGCTGTTCACCATATACGCCTCCTCCAGCCGCAGTGCATTCTTTCGCATTGCTTCACAAAACAGGCGGTGTTTCGACGCGGTGAGCGTTTCTCCGATGTATCCGATTTTTCTGTGGCCGTTTGCTTTCAAATATTCCACAGCCTGGTCAATGCCTGAGGCAATGTCGATATCGATATAATCTGCCTTTTCTGTTTTATATTTGCCTCCGATTTGCACAACCGGTATGTTCGGTTCCGTTTTCAGGCGCAGCGAGCCCGATACGAAAATGATGCCGTCGGCGTGTCCGAAAGAGCCGTAATAACGAATTAGGTCTTCTTCCCGTTCGGCGGAAAATCCGCTGACTGACAGCATCATCATGCCGCCTCTTGCTTCAATTTTGTCATTTAGGTCCGCGGCAAAGTCCGCGTAGAATTCCCCCCGAATTTCAGGACAAATCACTGCTACCAATTGTTTTCCGAACTTCCCTTTATAATATTTTTCAAAGCATCCATGCTTTTTTGCAAGCGACAGGATTTGCTCTTTCGTTTCAATGCTGATTTCCCTGCTGTCTGAAAATGCTTTTGAAACGGTGGAAACCGAAACCCCTGCCAGCTTCGCCAGCTTTTGCAGTGTCATTTTTTCGCCCCTTCGCATTTTTGTTTGTTTCATTGTAGCACAAAGTGTCTTTGTCTGCAATGGGTTACGAAAATTTTTCGTTTTTAAATTCATTGACAATATGATAATTTATGCTAAAATAGCATTAGCGAGTTTAAAAACTACGAAAAATTTCGTATTTTTAGGAGGATTCAAAAAGTGGCAAGCCTTTATATCGGAATTATTTTACTCACACGTGTTGCACAGCAGATATGCAGTAAATACAAAAGCATGTTGTTTCCAAAATCAATATACGGCGTGGCAAAGCTTATGGCGTTTACCAATTTACTTTCAGCAATTCCCGCGGTCATTCTCATGCTGCTGGGCGGAAGCATGGCCATAAATCTGAATACCGTAATCACTTCGGCACTTTCCGGAATCAGCATTGTGGTAAGTTCCATCTGCGGGCTGGTATCTATGAAAAGCGGCACCATGGTGTTAAGCTCCATGTTCTCCGCCGCCGGGCTGATTGTGCCGTGCATTGCAGGAGTTTTCCTTTTTGCAGAGCCGATGTCGCGGCTTCAGTGGCTTGGAATTGTGGTGCTCATTGCTTCGTCCCTGCTTTTAATTTCGTCTGCTAAACAAATCAATCCCCAATTTTCATTCAAAACCGTTTTTTGTTTACTCGGCTCGTTTTTGGCCAACGGTCTCACCATGCTAATGCAAATGATTTTTTCCCGCAGTTCGGAAGGCGGCAGCGTGTCAATGTTTTCGTTTTTTACATTTGCCATTCCCTGTCTGGCCATGGTTTTGCTTTCCGTGGTTTTGCACCGGCAGCCCCCGGCAGATAATGAAAAGCTGCCGAAAAAGCTGCTTCTCTTTGCGGCAGGGGCAGGAGTTGCGGTGTTCATTGTGAACCAGCTTGCAACGCTGGCCTCGGGCTTTGTGCCCCCCGCCATTCTGTTTGCCTTTATCAATGGGGGAAACACCATGATTGCTGCATTGGTCGCGGCCATTTTGTTCGGCGAAAAGCTAACGGTGAAAAGCATTACCGGCCTTTTGCTGGGTGTTGCGTCGCTGATTATTATTAAAGCGTTTTAAAGAAATAGCCCGGCCTGAAAAAAGCAGGCCGGGCTTGACTTTTTTATGCTGGTAACTGTATAATAAATATGACATTTGTATGAAAGCAGGTTTTATTATGCAGATGAAAAAAGTTATTATTTTTGCTTCTACCGCTATGATTCTGATTGCTGCAACAATTATTACAATTCGCTATAAAATGCCAATTTACAGATTAAGCAGCACTGCTCCCTATGAAAAGTTTTACGGCAGCGAAACCATAGATGAACTAAAAACCTCCGGCACACAGAAAGACCGTGATGCAGTTACGCCTGTTTTAGAGCAGGCAGAAAATGCGTTTTCTGCTATTGTCCCAACGAACGAGGCGCGCACGGAACGGTTTGGCAAACTTGCACGGTATGCCTGGTCGTTAGAAGACTATCCCGCAATTGTGTCTGAAAAACATAAGCTGAAACTGTATACCGCTCACTGCGAAGGGAACACCGGTTATGTTTGGATTTGCTATTCTCAGATGGCTTATAACGATACGGGAAAAGCTTTGTCCGGCAGCTATGATATTTTATCAAGATGGGAAATCCACAAGGATGTACACGGTAAATGGCATGTAACCCAAATTAGGGAAGCGCCGTAAAGGAACTTACACCACATATTTCCTCGTTATTGGGTTCAGCCGCTTTCCGATTACTGCGGCAACAAGACACGAGATAACATCGCCGGGGATTGTTGCCAAAAAGCAATATAAAAACAAATTCCGAATGGTGATGTTTGTGCCAAGGTACAGATGGCTAATTAGAAAATAATAAACCATGCCAAACAGATAGATAATCGCAAGGCCGGCCAAGTTTGCGCCTACCAGCCGCCGAAACGTGGGCGCCGCTGTTTTGTTTGCAATGGCGCCTGTAACATAAGTGCCCACTGCAAAGCCAATTAAGTAGCCAAAGGTGGGTTTTAGCACATACGTTATGCCGCCGCCCTGGGTGAACACCGGCAATCCTGCAAGTCCAATGGCAACATATACGCATACGCTTATCGCGCCGAGCCTGCCGCCCAGCATAAGCCCTGCAAGCATGGTAAACAGCGTTTGCAGCGTCAGCGGAATGTATGGAATTGGAATTTTAATAAACGCCCCAACTGCAATCAGCGCCGCAAACAGCGCACATAAAACCAGTCGCACGGTTTTCTTAGAATTATTTTTTTCCATTTTTACCCCTCCTTTTATTTGACAATATTTTATCAAATATCGCCCATATTGTCAACCTAATTTAATTAAAATGTTTACAATATTGTGATTATTAACAAAATTGCTTCATTAAAATCAGTAAATCGTAACAAATTCAATTATTTCAAAACGCTTGTATCGAATCACATTTTATGATAAAATAAGTTTATCCTAAAATAAAGGAGAGGAAGAATATGATGAAATTTAAATTGTCCGCGGTTTTTCTTGCGGTAATCATGGCCTTATCCTTGTGTGGCTCTGTTATGGTCTTTGCCGAAGATGGCTGCGTTCAGAAAAAAATTGACAACAACGCCATTCGTTTGGAGATGACAGGGGCCGCTTATACGGATTTTGAGGCAGGCGGAACAAAGACCTTCACCTTCACCGTTCCCACCACCGGAACCTATGGCATGTGGTTTGACAATGCAAACTATACAGCGTCAAAACTGACTGCGGTAGTTCAAAACGGCGATGAAACTGTTTTTAACCAGTCGTACACCTCTGAAACAAAAGAACCGGTATATTCCACCCGTGGTCATGAACGGTTCGGTGATGAAAACAACTTAAATATGAAGCTCACCGCAGGCGTTAGCTATACCCTGTCCCTAACTTCGGAATCGGCATTTTCCGGCATGAATTATATTGATTTCAGGTGTTTAGAGCTTCCGGTACTGTCAGACCTTGGCGCGAAAACTGCCATTCACCCGGCTGATTTTTATACCGGCAGCACACTTTTAAATGTTCACAACCACCAGCAGTATCAAACAGGCTCAGGCTTTGTCAGCGGCACATCGCTTGTCGGGGATTATACCAAAGCGGAAGACGCTTTAAGAACACCCCTGTTTACAGAAAATTCCCTGGCTTCAAAATATTTTGGAATTGTTTTAAACGGGGGACGCACAGCTGTATATCATTTAGTGGCGCCGCAGGCGGGCTGGTATAGCCTCTCTTTTAAGGCAAATGCATATCCCAGCGGAAGGCCCATAGATATCCGCCTTTATGTTGGCGGTGCACGGGCTGCCCTACTCCACTATTCGGGAAACGGCGATGCCGACGTTCAATCTCCTGCGTTTTGGCTGGATGCGGGCGAAAACGAAATTAAACTGCATGCAATTACCAGCGATTTATATGTAAAAAATCTGATTATCACAAGCCTTGGCTCTGTGTATTCCGACACTTCCACAGCCATTGCTCCGGTGGGCGAAACCAATGTAGAGTTAATCAATGCGCACAGTGTCTCCGCCGTTTCTAATTTTGCAGGCGGCTTTAAAGCACAGGCCGGGCACTACAGTGAGCAAGATATTACAATTGCTGAAACAGGCTATTATAATATTTATACTTACATGAAAGCACACCAAGCGTCGTTTAATGTTTTGGTAGGCGAGGTTGGACAAGACGGAGCCGTTGCAGACTATGAAAATGTTACCAGCAGCTTCTATACTGACCGGTCGTCTGCAAACTTAAACTCTACCGGCCGCGGCTGGAGCAGCGACGGTTTTCTGCGGCTTTTAATGTATAACGCCCATCTTTTTGAAGCTGGAAAAACCTATCGAATCCGCATTGAGTTTATCGACGTTGACCCCAGCAAATATACAATTGATTTGGATAAATATCCCGGATATGAAGTTACCACCGATTATGAGGCTTTTGTCAGCGCGCCACTGACCGTGAAGCGTACAGACGGCGTTCTGTCAGACACGGAAACCACCTATTTAAGCGGCTGGGACATCATTCCGGAAAGCAACTGGGGCTATGTTACCTGGTCTCCCGCAGAGCAGGCATATCAAGGCTACAATTCCACCACGCAGCCGGTTTATGACAGTGTGCTTTTTGCGGGCGAAACAGGCAGACTCCGCAATGTATTGTTTAATAAAGGCGGCAATAATACATATAAATTCCGCCTTTTGGCTAAAACCGCCGGCCGTTACAACATCAATGCATTTGTTAATTCCGGAACGACAAACTCCGCAATTTACACCTATCAGATCGACGGAGAGGCCGCCCAGGAAAAAAGCATCACCGACGACGGCAATGTAATGAACAATCCATTTTATGTTGATTCTGTTTATCTGACAGAAGGCGAGCACACCATAACAGTTACACCTGTTTCCAACACCGGCGGCACATGGAGATTTTACGGTTTTGGTGTTGACTATGTAAACGAAACTTTCGTGGCGCTGAACGAAGCAAACAGCCAGTGCACCTACAACGCGGCGCTTTCAGAAACCGACGGCACCGTGATTGTTGCGCTCTATTCCGGCAGCGAGCTTGTGGGAATTGACACGCAGACTGTTACATCTGCGCAAAACAAGGTGAGCGGCACTGTTGCCTATTCCGGCGAAAAACCTGAATATGCAAAAATATTTGTGTGGTCTGATTTGAAAAACGTGACGCCTCTGTTAAAACCTGTTACAATTGACAGCGGCAGCTGGCACTAAAAATTTAAACAATAAAGCGGCACAGCAAATTTGCTGTGCCGCTTTTATTTTACTTGTTCAGGTTCATTTTTCGCCTGATATAATCTTCAATGATATCTGCTGTTGCAATTAGCCCTAAACGGCTGCTGTTAATGGAAAGCTCGTAGTTTCTTGAGTCGCCCCATTGTTTCGTGCAGTAATAATTGTGGTAATTTTTTCTCTTTTTGTTTGTGGAAACCACAATGTTTTCCGCCTTTTGTTCCGAAACCTGATAAAGTTCCATAATGCGGGCGACTTTTGCTTCCATGTCTCCCAGAACAAAAATGGTGGTTAGGGCCGGGTTTCCCTTTAACACTTCCTCTGCACAACGGCCGACAATGATAAACGACGCGCCGCTGTCTGCCTTTTGGCGCAGATAGTCGAACTGCAGATTGGCAATTGCCTCCTCCGGCGAGTTGGAATAACCCATTACGTTTCTTGAAAACAAGCGGTTTTTGGGAATTTCGTCATACTTTTCCAAATGCTTTACATTTAAGCTTTTGCGCTCTGCGATTTCCTCCAGCAGATTACTGTCGTAAAGCGGAAGGTCAAAACGCTTTGCCAGCAGTTCCGCTATGGCGTGTCCGCCGCTGCCAAACTCACGGCCGACAGAAATGATCAACTGTTTTTCCATAAAAATACCTCCCCGTTAAATTTAAATATGAATCAGCCAAATTGCTCCCATTGAAATTGTCAGCACAATCAGCGTGGCTGGCACCATTGCTTTGCAGTATCTGCCCCAGCCAACGGGATATCCTTCCTTTGCGGCAACCGAAGTTCCCACAACGTTGGCCGACGCACCGATCGGTGTGGCACTGCCGCCGATATCCGTTCCCATAGACAGCGACCAGGCCAGAACAGAAAGATCTGCGCCCTGCGTTGCCGCCAGCGATTTGATAATCGGAATCATGGTAGCGGCAAAGGGGATGTTGTCCACAAATGCGCTGGCAATGCCGGACACCCAAACGATAATTGCCACCATTAGATAAAGGTTGCCGCCGCACGCCCTGCCGATAAGGCCTGCCAAAAGCTCTAAAACTCCGGTCTGCTCCAGTCCGCCGACAACAACAAACAGGCCGATGAAGAACAGCAATGTTTTATAGTCCAGTTTTTTCAGCAGCGCAAGGGCCGATCTGCCCGCAGTAATCAGCGTCAACAGCGCGATAAACAAACCGATAAACGCCACAGTAAGCCCCGTGGACCCGTGGGTGATTAACAGCACCACCGCAACGGCAAAAATAATGCAGGACATAACGAAGCTTTTCTTATCCGCAATCATTTCCTTTGGATCCGGATAAGAGTTTTGCTGTGCCTGGGCGGAACGGGGAAAGGATTTGCGGAAAATAAGAAAAAAGTAAAGAACAACCACAATCAGCGAAATTCCCGCAATTACGCCTGTGTTGGTCAGAAAATCGCCGAATGTGTACCCCAAAGACGTTCCGATGATAATGTTCGGAGGGTCTCCGCACATGGTGGCGGAGCCGCCTAAATTCGCACAAAACACCTCGGACAATATCATTGGAATCGGGTCAAACTTTAACAGCTGCGCAAGCTCCACCGTAACCGCCGCCAAAAACAAAATGACGGTAATAGAGTCGATAAACATGGACAAAACCGCAGACATCACCATAAACGTAATGAAAATGGCCGTGGTTTTATAGCGCACCAATTTTGCAATGGCAATGCACAGCCAGCGGAAAAAGCCCGCTTTTGCCATGCCCTCTACCATAACCATCATACCCGCAATAAAAATTATGGTAGCCCAGTTAATTCCGCTGGAGCTTTCCTCGGCCTGTCCTGCCGTGTGCCAGAACGATGACGTAAAAATACTTTTTAAGTTTAATGTTTGTGTAATTGCCGAAAAGCTATGCATGCACACCCCAAAAACAATGACAAGCGTAGCCAGGGCGCAAAGCAGCGTTACAACATGGCGCTCCAGTTTTTCTGAGATAATCAGGCCAAACATGAGCACAAATATTGTTACTGCTAAAATTTGAGACAGCAATGTTGTTTCCCCCTATGGATTTTATTTTAGCTTCATTATTCTATCACAAATCGTGACAAAAATCATGTTCAAAAGTAACTAAAAATTATGTCAAATCCAGGAAATTTTTAGGGGCTTTTTATACACTGTGTCACTTTAAGACAAGCGTGCATATAATGGTATATATCCTATTAGATGCAAGGTGATTCATATGGAAGCTATGAATGATAAAAACAATCCATTCAATCAAAAATGTCAAAGGTGCTGTTGCTGCTGTTGCTGTCCGCACCCTTATCCGCCGCCTCCCCCGCCTTCGGGCCTGGGTTCGTTTACGGCTGTAAAGCGTGACGGCGACACCAACCTGCCGCTTGCAGGCGCGGTATATTCTCTTTACCGCCTAAACAATGCAGAGCTGGCTGCCACAGCTGCCTCTGACATAACCGGCGCACTGCGCTTTACCGATTTAGAGCCGGGGGAATATATCCTTTCTGAAACCACCGCGCCGGAAGGGTATCAGTCGAACCCGGAAACGTTTATGGTCGTTGTTGATGAACAGGGAAATGTTACCATAAACGGTGAAATTGCCGAAGGGTTTTCTATTTACGACACCCTTGCGCCGCAGCCGGCCCGGTTTTTGTTTTTAAAAACTGACGGCCAAACCGGGCAGCCCCTTTCCGGTGCGGTTTTCAGGCTGTCCAGCGGCGAAACTGCCGCATCAGATGATGACGGCGTTGTAGATTTCGGATTTCTTTTGCCGGGAACGTATACTATGACGGAGGTTTCGCCCCCGGATGGGTATGACCCAAACACGGAAGAATATACCGTAACGGTGAACCCGGACGGAAGCATTTATGTAAACGGCGTGCCTCTTGCTGACTTCACCGTTGCCAACACACCATCTCTGCCTTTAAGCCCCACACCGGTTATATATTCTATTACCGAGGGGGATATGTTCATTCTTGGCGAGGGCGTGCCCGGCGCAGAGCTTGTCGTTTTATTGCCCGACGGCACAAAAGTTACTACCACAGTAAACGAAAACGGCATTTGGCTTGTTCCCGTTCCCTCCGGCATTGTGCTTTTTGTCGGCCAAACAGTTTATGCTTATCAAACTGTGCCCGGCTATGCCCCCAGTGAAAATGCTTCTTTCGTTGTTCAGCCAAGAAACTAAAAAATGAAAAACAAAAAGCTCCTGCCTCATTCAGGAGCTTTTTTTGTTTATTGCTCGGGCAAACGCGCCAAAAGCGCAGCCATTTCTCCCCGCGTCAGCGCTCTTTCCGGCCGGAAGGTGTCGTCTTCATATCCGTTTAAAATTCCCGCCTGGGCCAAAGCGGTGATTTCCTGATAAGACCAGCGTTCTTCTAACACGTCGGAAAAGACCGGCCCGGCGCCCTGCACGTCGGTTTGAATCATGCGAAACAGCAAGCTTGCCATCTCCTCCCGGGACATCACCCGCTCCGGCTGGAACGAGCCGTCGGGATAGCCCATGAAAAATCCCGCCTCGGCCGCCGCCGCAATTTCCCTTTCCGCCCAGTGGCCCTTTGTGTCTGAAAAGGCCGTGTTGGAAGAGGGCGAAAGCTTTAAAACACGAGAGGCAATTGTCGCCGCCTGTGCCCGCGTCAGGCTGTCATCCGGCGAAAAATGTGTGTTGGAGGTTCCAATCATGTGCCCTTCTTTCACCGCCTGAATAATATCGTCCTTGGCAAAATGATGAAAAATGTCTTCAAAATATTTGCTGTTCAGCCACAAATCATAATAGTCCCACACGTCCCGGGTTTCCTGCCCGCTGCTCCAGTTACCTGCGCCTTTTAAGTCATATTTGTCTACCAGCGCCAGCTTTTCTTTGATGGAATTGCTGTTTTCATACCAAATTTCATAGTCACCCGGGCCCAGCTTTGTTCCGGTAACGGTTAAACTGTCTGAAGCTGTCAGCGTAAATTCTGCTTTGGGGCTTCTCGCCGTTTCGCTGTATGTTACCTTCCCGCCATATTTGGCAATGATGTCCTCCACTCTGTTAATGGAAACACCAAGCCCTTTTACGCTGCCGTCGGCGGCCCACAGCCTTCCGAAAAACGGAATTCCCAAAACGATTTTTGACGCGGGAACCTGATTGTTCAGAGCATACTGTACAGACCGTTCCACAAAATTTAAGGAGGCAACCGGCCCGTCGGCTCCGCCCTGGTAATGTTCGTCGTAAGACATTATAAACAAATGGTCGGCATATTCCGCCAGGCGGCGGTAGTCGTAGGAGCCGTGCCACCCGGTGTTCCACCCGTTGGGGTTAGCCGCAACGGCCACAGAAACTTCTTTTCCGTTCGGAATTTTTTCGCGCAGCAGCCGCACCAGCTCCGTATATTTATCGCGCTCTGTGTGGGTAACATTTTCAATGTCCACATTTACGCCGTCTAATTGATAGCGTTCAACAGCCAAAGCGATTTCGTCTGTGAGCTGGTCTAACCGGTTTAATGCATTTACGCCGGAAGCGCGGTCCCAATGGTTAGACAGAAACGGAACAACGCGAATTCCCTTGTCGTGAACGGCGTTTACGAAGCTTTCTGAAATATAATTTTGCTTCAAGCTTCCGTCTGCATTTAAGTCGAAGTAGCTGGGGGAGATTACCGCCAGGGTATCCTGTGCCAATGAAATGTATTCCAGCTGCGAGGCGTTTGAGCCAAAGTAGATATATGACATGGCATAACGGGGACCTTTTGCCGCGATTTGGGAAAATGGGATGCTGAAAATCAGCGTGCCGGCTAACACAATTTTAATAAACCGCATTTTTTTATTGTTTAGCCAGCCTTTCTTAAAAACAGAAAGCTCTTTTGCAAATTCAAGCTTAAAATCTTCTGCTTGGTCGATGTATATGACAAGGTCAAACGAACCATCGCTGTTTTGCTGCATAAGGGTTCCATAACGAAGCATTTTGAATCCACCCTTTCTTAAATTTGGCTTCATAGCAATAGCATACCCAAAATGCAGATGATTATATAGATTAGAGGATTCAAACAAAAAAATCCAGGAACATTTTGTTCCTGGATTTTTTTGTTTGTATTTTTTACTGAAAACGTTCACTGTGCCAATCTTAATGCCGTTTATGCTCTTTTTCCGACCTCTTTTAAAATGTCTGCTGCCGGGGCGGGGAGGCGGCCAAGCCCGTCCGGCCCGACGTTTAACAAATAGTTAATGCCCCGGGAATTTAAGTGGTTTTTCAGCCTTAACACCTCGTCTGCGCTTTTCCAGTTATCGTCAAAATATTTAAAGCCCCACGTATCGTTCAGCGTAGTTGGGGCCTCTGCCAAAATGCCGCTCATGTCTTCGTCTGGAATTTCATTGTCGCCCATGGACCGATAGTCCCCCAGGCCGTTTCCGATGCGCGTGTTGATTAAGCAGTTTGGCTGGAGGGATTTCACCAGGTCGTAAAGCTCCTGGCTTTGCGCAGGGGTGATGACGTGGGGCGTGTCGAACCAGATGAGGCACAAATTGCCGTAATTGGTTAAAAGTTCTTTCACCTGGGGCAAAGTTTTTGCCCGAAAGCACTGTTCAAAATTTTTGTGTTCGTTGTCAGGAAAGTCCCAGCAGTTTGTCCAGGACATTTCGCCGCAGTTGGTTTTGCCCGACTTGTAGCCGCCGCCGTTTGGCTCGTGCCAGTCTAACTCCTGGGAATAATAAAGTCCGAACTTTAAACCGTGCTTTCGGCAGGCTTGGGACAATTCCCCGATAACGTCCCGGCCGAAGGGCGTGCTGTCTACCACGTTAAACGTGTCGTATGCAGAATGAAACAGGCAAAACCCCTCGTGGTGCTTGCTGGTTACCACCATATAGTTCATGCCCGCCGCCTTTGCGGCCAGCACCCACTCCTCCGGGTCGAAATAAATGGGGTTGAACGCCTCTGCCAGCTTTTCATATTCCGCATTTGGAATTTCAAAATAAGACTGGGCCCACTCGCCGATATGGGGAATTCGTTTTCCCCGGTATTCCCCTGCAAGCAGGGTGTAAAGCCCCCAATGTATCATCATGCCGAATTTGGCCTCTTCTTGAAACCACTGTTTGTTGTTCATTTGAAAGCGTCCTCTCTTTTAAATGTTTTGTTTATTTTATCACAGGAAAATAACAGCGTCAAGTGCCGGGATTTCGGTTTCTTTCATATAATAAAAAGAAAGGAGGCGTGCAATTTGACTTATCAACGCGCAAAAGCCGTGGCTTATGCCCACAAGTGGGCGTTTTTGCGCAATCCGGCCTATTATAATTTTGACGATTTGGGCGGGGACTGCACAAACTTTATTTCCCAATGCCTTTTTGCCGGGGCGGGCGTGATGAACTACACCCGCGAAACCGGGTGGTATTACAGCTCTGCAAGCAACAGGGCCGCCGCCTGGACGGGGGTGGAATTTTTATTCCGCTTTTTGACAAACAACCGGGGGCCCGGCCCCTTCGCCGAGGAGCTTCCCCTTTCGCATGCCGCGGCAGGGGACGTAATTCAGCTCAGCTTCGACGGCGCGGTGTTTTCGCACTCGCTTTTGATTGTGGAAGAAAGCGGCCTGCTGGTTGCCACCCACACCCAAGACGCCGATTACCGGCCTTTGAACACATATTCCTTTGTCCGCAGCCGTCTGTTACATATTGAGGGGGTTCGGAGGTAAACAAACAGAAAAAGACGCACATGTTTTGTGCGTCTTTTTTATTTTTTGGCGTTTGCAATGTCTTTCGCTATGAATTGCAGGTGCGTGATTTCCTCGTCGGTCAGGTTTGTGATTTCAATGAATTTTCGTGTGTCCAGGCCCAGTAGGCAGTCTGTGCTGACGGAAAACACAGATGATAGTTTCATCAGCATTTCAATGGAGGGTTGAATGTAGTTGTTTTCCCAATTGGAAATGCTTTGTTTGGTAACGCCCAGCTTCCTTCCCAGCTCCACCTGGCTTAATCCCCGTTGGCACCTCAGTTTTTTTATGTTTTCATTCAACATGGCGGTACCTCCCTATGCAAAATATTACTATACTATTATATAATTCTGATTGACTTTTAAAAAATACTATGGTATATTATTAATTGACTTTTAACGAAACGGAGGGGCAGGTTTTGCGGGAAAATTTTTCGGTTTCAGTTTTATTTGCGGCACTCTCCGGGCTTTTTTGCATTGCCGCCGCCCTCCTTGTAACAGTATTATATGAAAAACACGGCAGTTTCATTATGCTTCTTTTGGCATCTGGGCTAACAATGGTGTTTTTTGCGTTTTCTACTGTGCTTGCCAATCGGGCCGCCCGAATTGCAGCCCGCAGGAAAGAGCAGCAAAACAAGGAAAAAGAAAACAGAAAAAAGAGGCTGATGGAAGCCTTTCAAAAATTCAGTTAAAAAAAGCGCCGGCGGCAATATGAATTCCGCCGGCGCTTTTTATTGTTGTTTTACGGTCTGTGTGGTATAATATCTTTATAAGAAAAACCGGGAGGGAGTCAGGATGCACGAAAAACAGGTGAAAGGAATTTTGTCCGCCAAAAACGGCATGAATTTATACCGCGGCTGCTCCCACGGGTGCATTTACTGCGACTCGAGAAGCGCGTGCTATCAGTTTGACCACGCGTTTGAAGATATTGAGGTAAAATCCAATGCGCTGGAGCTTTTGGAACTGGCGCTTCGTAAAAAGCGAAAAAAATGCATGATCGGCACGGGCTCCATGTCGGATCCTTATATTCCCTTAGAAATGGAGCTGGGCCGCACCCGCCGGGCATTAGAGCTGATTTTAAGCTATGGCTTCGGCGCTACGCTGATTACCAAGTCTGACCGGGTGCTGCGGGATTTGGATTTGCTCAAAAAAATAAACGAAACAACAAAGTGCGTTGTGCAGATGACGCTGACCACCTATGACGACGGGCTGTGCAAAATTTTAGAGCCCAACGTGTGCGTCACCAGCCGCCGGGCTGAGGTTTTAAACATTTTGCGGGACAACGGAATCCCCACCGTGGTGTGGCTTTCGCCAGTGCTGCCCTTTATGAACGACACAGAAGAAAACCTTTTGGGGATTTTAAACCTGTGCAGGCAGGCAAAGGTGTTTGGCATTTTGTGCTTCGGCATGGGCGTAACCCTACGGGAGGGAAACAGGGAATATTTTTATCAAAAGCTGGACGAACACTTTCCGGGCATGAAGCAGAAGTATTCCGCCGCCTTTGGAAACCGCTATGAGGCCGCCAGCCCCAACAACCGCGCGCTTATGCCGGTGTTTTACCGGTTTTGCCGCCGGCACGGCATTGTTTCGGACAGTTCGAAAATTTTTGAATTTTTGAGAACTTTTGAAGAAAAAGAAACTGCACGGCAGATGAATTTATTTGAATCATTTGGAGGAAAAGCATGAACATTCGCACAGCATTGAAACGTGATTATGAAACCATTTATGAATTAGTAAAAACCGCCTTTGAAACAGCCCAAGTGTCAGACGGCACCGAGCAGGATTTTGTTTTAAGGCTTCGTGACAGCTCTGCCTTTTTGCCAGAGCTGGAGTTTGTGGCAGAGGAAAACGGTTTGCTGATTGGGCATATTCTGCTGACCAGGCAGCCGGTTTTGCTCAGCGCGGGCACACTTTCGGCGGTTTTGGTGGCGCCGCTTTGTGTGGCGCTTCCCTACCGAAATCAAAACGTTGGGGGCAGGCTTCTGCGCCATGCAGGCGAGCAGGCAGTTAAACTGGGTTTTACCGCGTCGTTTCTGGTGGGAAACCCAGACTATTACGGCCGGTTTGGTTACCGCAGAGTGGGCGATTTTGGCATTCAAAATCAATCGGGTATTCCAGACCAGTTTGTGTTGGGCTGCGAGCTTGTGCCCGGCGCATTTCGGGGTGTTTCGGGAACGCTTTCTGAATTTGCACAGTAACCACGAAAGGAAGTTTTTCCCATGAAGATAGACCGTTTGATTGGAATTTTATCCATTCTGCTCCAGCAGGAGAAAGTGACCGCTCCTTATCTGGCCGAAAAGTTTGAGGTAACGCGCAGAACCATCAGCCGCGACATTGAAAACCTATGCAAGGCCGGAATTCCCATCGTTACCGCCCAGGGAAAGAACGGCGGCATTTCCATTATGGACGGCTACCGGTTCGACCGGACGCTGCTCACCTCCTCGGACATGCAGGCGATTTTGGCGGGGCTCAGAAGTCTGGACAGCGTCAGCGGCACCAGCCGCTATCAGCTTTTGATGGACAAGCTTTCGGTGGGAAACAGCGAAGTGCTCGCCTCCAACAGCCACATTTTAATTGACCTTTCCTCCTGGTATAAATCTTCCCTGGCGCCGAAAATTGAGCTGATTCAGTCGGCCATTGACGCAGGCAAAATGATTTCGTTTACCTATTATGCCCCCGGCGGAAAAAGTCTTCGCACCATTGAGCCCTACTGTTTAGTTTTCCAGTGGGCTTCTTGGTATGTGTGGGGCTATTGCACGGCGCGGACGGATTTCCGCATGTTCAAGCTGAACCGCATGGTGGAGTTAACCTGTCTGAATCAGCGGTTTTCCCCCAGAACGCTGCCGCCTTTTCAGGCAGACGCAGAAACCATATGGCCCCGCAGCATTCAGGCGGAAGTGGAGTTTGCGCCGTCTATGAAATGGCGGCTTGTGGAGGAATATGGTCCGGAGAGCTTTTCTGTTTTGCCCGGAGGGAAGCTTTTGTTTCAGGCCGGATTTTCAGACAAAGAAAACCTGTTTTCCTGGCTGTTAAGCTTTGGAGACTGCGCGGAACTGACTGCTCCCGCCGGCCTTCGGGCAGAATTTTTTGCCCTGCTTCAAAAAATGATGAAATTTTATGATAAAACATGACACATACCTGTCTGGTTTTCTGTGATATGATTTGTCTATCTTAAAAAGAAAGAGGTAAGGCAAATGGATTATGAATTGGTAACATTAAACGAAAAAACGGTTGTGGGTTTGTGTGCAAGAACGTCGAACCGGTCGCCGGACATGGGGGCCGTTATCGGCGGGCTGTGGCAAACCTATTATCAGGGCGGGATTTATCCGCAGATTTCCGGCAAGAAAAACGGAAAGGCCCTCGGAATTTATTCCGATTACACCGGCCCGGACAAAAGCGAATATAAAGTGACTGTGGGCTGCGAGGCAGACGGTTCCTCTCTCCCCCAGGGAACGGAACGCATGGCGATTCCCGCAGGAAGGTATGCCAAATTTGTGGTACGCGGCCATGTGCAAAAGGCCGTGGGGGAATTTTGGGAGCGTCTTTGGACAATGGATTTGCCCCGGTCGTTTGTTTGCGATTTTGAAGAATATCAGGACGGGAACTTTGAAAACGCCGAAATTCATATTTACATCAGCCTGACAGAGTGAGGAGTGAACGTTTATGGCCTCGAAAGCATAAAAAAAACGGTATGGCAAACTGCCATACCGTTTTTAACACCGCTTAATCCGGTTAAAAGTGCTGTAGACATCTGTGTTAACCCCTAAGCTGCTCTAAATATTTTGTAAAGTTTTTGCACACCGGCACGTTCATTCTGCCTGCGTTCTCCAAAACGGAAATCCCCTCGTTTGCTATGTAGAAACCAATTACAATATCCCGTATGCCTGTAATTCCCGCAGCGTTTTCAACCATATGCGCCAAAACCACAATCAGTAAAATAACGACCTTTTTTAATATGCCGCGGAAACCCACTTCGCTGTTGAGCCGCTTTTCATAAAGCGCCGCCAAAACTCCCGTGATATAGTCCACCGCCATGCACACCAGCAGCGCCGTAAACAGCATGTCCAGCCCTCCGAATAAATATGATAATAAACCGGTTATCACACCGGCCACAAGCTTAATCCATGTAATGATATTGTCCATATGTAAAACCCCTACTTTCCCGTGATATACCGCACGACGTTTCTTGCGATAATTGCCGCCTGTGCTCTTGTCACTGGTTCATTCGGGTTAAAATGGGTTTCGTCCACCCCGTTCATAATCCCCATTTCAAACACTTCCCGAATCTGCTTTTCTCCGTAGTGCCCGCTGATGTCTGTAAATTTACATTCTGCCATTTTTATTTCCTCCTTAATCAACTGTTTAAACTTTTCCCACAGCGCCCAGTTATTTGCGCTCATTGAGGCCGGACAGTTCTTCCTGCTTGCATCATAGTGACGCACAACATGGGACGCGCCAATCCCTAACTGCTTCATCAAATATTTCGTCAGCTCCGCAGCTTTCAGGTACGCCGTGTCGTAGTTTCCGTCAGCGTTTACACAAATTTCAATGCCGACGGAATTTGCGTTGGTAATGCCGTATTTGCCCTTGCCGTCCCCCACGTGCCAGGTGTAATATTTTGTGTAATCATTCACCTGCAAAACGGTTTTGTCGTCCACAAAAAAGTCCGCCGAACTGTTTCGGTTTCCGCCGTTAAAATAACGGAAATGGGAGTCCGCATCTGCGCCCTTTGATTTGTTCCCCGTGTCATGGATAACAATATAACATATCGCACTATTTCGTGTGACGCGGTTATATGCGATCTGCTTTTTTTCAATCTGCATGTTTTACTTCCCTCCTAAACCGTGGGAATCCTTACCCACTTTGTGCCGACCCAAATTAAAATATCCCCAGCATGATATATTGTTTCTATTGCCGAAGGTAAGCCCGTCCCGTCGTAAATACCCAAATAAAATGTCACGGTGTCGTCAGCAGACGTTACGCCAAGCTCAGAAAGGCTGAAAAACGGCGGCGCCGAACCGGGTTGAGGATTAATTGACAAATAACCGACGTTAGCCCCGGCCTCATCGTAAATATTAACAATCGTGTCATAATAAGGGGAGTCCATTAATGGCGGCAAACAATATTCAGGCGGGGTAAAATTAAGCGTATCCGACTGAAGCATTTCATTATCATAGATACGAAACAAATCCGAGACTTTTCCGGTATATTTTACACCGTTTGCAATATCCGCCGATACATAACAGTATGTTCCCGCTTGCGGCGATTTTGGAAGCTCTTCATAACTTGAAATGCTCCCGCCCCAGCGAGAAGATGCGCTTATTTTCTCGTTTACCTGCGTTTTGGTGTAATAGTTCTCCCTTGCCTTAGGCCCGGCAATGCAGATCCACTGGTTGTTTTTCATAAACACAAAATCGCCGGCCTGGAACGATTTCAGTGTTTCCGGGCGCGTATTATTTTTATATATGCCCAGATAAAATGTCACGGTGTCGGATGGGCTGGATATTCCAAAAATAGACAGTGGATAACCAATGTCTGATTCCGGCAAAGGATTTAAAATCAACTCCTGAAGATAGTTTCCCGAAGCATCGTATAAAGCTACGATGTTGTAGGTATGGAGATAACTGCCATAATTTAAGTAGCTTTTTCTAATGCAGGATTCAGGCGGGGTAAATTTCAATCCGTGGAACCCGTCCTCTTCAATGTTTAAAAGGTCCGATGCTTTGCCGGAATATTTCACCCAATTGGCCGAGCTTGTCTGAAGCTGGTAGAGGCTGCCGTCAATTGCATCGGGCAGGTCTTCATATTGATTCACGCTGCCTTTCGGGGTCATTTTAGCGCAATGAAAGCTTCGAACATCTTCCCAGCCGGTTCCGTTCCAAACCATGATATGCTCATATTCTGTGTTTTGAAACGTAAGTTTGCTCTTTTTCTGTTTGCAGATGTAAAACGATATGATGTCCGTGTCGTTTCCGTTATAACCGATTGAATAGGCGTCGAATGCAGATAGGGCCGATGTGTTGCCGGCATTCACTTTCACTTCTGCCAGAAATGTGCCGGACGCAGTGTATAAATACGTGGCAGTTTGGTTGTCCGTGCCGGTAAACGTGTAGTTTTTTATGTTGGCAATAATTGAATCACGCAAATTGCACAAAGCGGGCGCAAGGCCGGTTCCTGCCGTTTCGCCTGCACTTGTAAAATAATCGGAGAACATGCCTTTTGCAAACAGGGCGTCCTCCTGCGGTTTTGAAACGGTTTCCATTACGCCGTAAATGTCTCCCGTTTCGGCATATCCCGGCAGGTCGTCTGCACTTGACACACAGCCGCAGTAGCCGGGCAGCCTGGCGGCCGTAATGCTTCCGTCCTGGTCCATAATTCGATAGTCATACACCTGCAATGTGCCCGGCGCTTCGTTTGTGCCTGCTCCAAGCTGAATTGCGTCGATATATTTTCCGTTGCTGCCCAAAGCGACGGCAGCCTGATTGCCTCCCGAAAAGCCTGCCCCGGCCTTTGCCTTGTTCCCAACGGCTCCGCCATAGCCGGTAACAGTCGTTGCACTTCCCACGGCGCCGCCGGCGTTTGCATTTGCATTGCTTCCAATTGCTCCGCCGCCGTTTGTGGAACTGGCCCCCAAGCCTACCGAACCGCCGCCGCCTGTCGCCGCAGCTCCGCTTCCAATCGCTGCTCCGTTTGTTGTGGAGGCGCCTTGTCCTCCCGCGAACCCACCGTCTTCCGTCTGCTTGTCGGCTTTTAATTCCAGCTTGCCGTCTATTAAGCTTTTTGCATCTTCCGTCAGTTTGTTCGCGGCTATAATCTGCTCCTGAATGCGGTTCAAAAGCGTAACATAAACAGATGCGCTTGTCTGCGCCACATTGTCTGCGTCGCCCAGCCCTTCCACAACCGTGGCCAGCAGAACTTTGGCTGTAATGTAGTTTTTCGCGGCATCTGCCAGGGCCACCTCTAAACGAAGCTCTCCTGCTACGGCATAGATGTCGTTTTTTGGAACGAACACGCCCAGGTTGTCTTGCATTTCACCTGCGTCTGCAAGAACCGTTCCGTCAGACCGCTTCGCCTTAACCGTGAGAACGCAATCTGTTAAGTCCACCCGCGCACCGTTGTCATAAAACTCAAACTCTAACCGGTATGCGCCTACATCCCCCGTGACGAACTCCATATCCGAGGTCATTACCCTGGGGTCTTGATAATTGATTTTTAGTTTGTATGTAATCATGTTTTAAGCCTCCTAAAATAATAAGAATGAAAAGCTGATGTCCCCTTGCTCGGTGGAAGTCATTTGAATGGTAAGCAGACCATTTTCGTTGTGCATCTTACAAAATACAAAGCTATCGGCTGCTTCGCCAACCTTTATACACATCCTGTCGTAAAGCCATTTATTTTCATTGTCGTGTCCACTGGAATCTTTGAAAGAATAGTTACTAGCATAAGCAGTATTTTTTCCCATGTCACAAAAGGAATATGCAGAATACTCTCGATTTAAATGATCCTTGCCGGAACATTCGGCAAAGGCGAACCGGTGCTGCCCCTGGTCGTTTAAATTGATGGTGGTTTGTCCAAAATATTCGTTGGGATATATTCTTTCCTCGCATCTTGCATGGACGGTTACGTTCATGATATATCCGGCATTGCTGGCATAGCCGTTATTTTTACATTTTGCAAAGGGCCTGCGGTCTGTAAATTCACCGGATTCTGAAATCTCGGCCAGCGGAATGCAGCTTCCGTCTGTGGCGGGCGCTGTCTGTCCGCAAACAGGAAAACATTCCCCCGACTGCTGCTTTAAATAAACATAGTTTTTTACATTTTGCAAATAGGCGAGCTCATGGCCGCCGGGCTCCACATCCATCACCATGCCGTCTTCAAAGACCGCCGTGCCGGGATTAATTCGCAGTTTGTTTTCTTGCGGAAGTTTCACTGCCTTTAGCGTGTAGCCCGAGTCGCTGATTACGCCCGGGCTGCACAGCGTTTGCGTCAGGGCGTTTAAGTGCGAGGCTTCATATGCGGCCGTTTGACCTTCCGCCCCGGTTTCAGAAAAAACCTGCCCGGCAGAAGGGTTATACATAAGCCTTCTGTAAATGTTGTTTAAATCGGCCGCCTGATAGCTGCCGTTGTCAATAAAACTGTTTTTTATTGGCATGAAAATTTCTCCTTTCTTATATCAGGATAAAGGAAAAGCTGTATGGAAAGCTTTCGGCTGAGGAAAATTCATTTTTAGGATGATACATTATATCAAACGAAAGTTGTTTATCACTGGTATTTACACTGATGGTGGTAGATACATAATCAGAGTCTGTCCTATAATAAAGATACAGCTTTTCAGCAGAATAAGTTTTAGGAACACCTTTGTAATCTAAAACGCTGCATTTATGAGTTAGTTTAACAAGGTCATAAACTCCGGCTGTCCGGTAGAAGCTGTCATCATAAATATAGACAAACCGCCGGTCTTTTAAGTCTTCATCGTCCCCAAACGTTACAGTTGCCTGGCCTTTGGCGCTGAAGTAACGGTAATATTCACCGTTTGCTGACGGTGTGGACTGCGGCTCACACATCACCGTAACCTCATATTGCTTCGGCGCATAGCCGCTGTCTTTCGACGGCAGTTTTCCAACGGCATATTCCCGCCTGTCGGTAATGGCTCCGTCTGTTTCAATTTCTGCCAGCGGCACAAAGTCGCCGGTGGGCGCGTCGGTTGTGCAGACGGGGTAATAGGAGTTGGAAAAGATGTAATCGTTTTTTAAATATACGTAGTGCTTCACTCCCGGCACGTAAGAAAGCACCACGTCGGATTCGGCCGAATCCTCCGGCAGCGTCACCTCAAACAGGGTGCCGTCGTGAAAGAATGCCTTGCCGGGGCAAATGGAAACAGCGCCGTCCTGCCCCTGTGTTTTTACAACCTGCAGAGAGGCGTCGCCGCTTTTTACGCCGGACTGAAACATAAGCGCGCCGTTTTCGTGAAACGAGCTTAAATTATAAGGCGCCTGGCTGTTTTCGGTAAAGGTTTGCGCAATTCCGGCTGTGACGAACCGGCTGGTTATTTTGTTAACGTCTTTGACGCCATAGGTGGCGCCGCTGTCAAAAGTATAATGATATGACATTTATTCATTCCTCCTTAAAAATCAGCTTTTCACCAATATTTCCGTTTTCCCACCAGATTTCCGCGCCGGTTATGCGCTTGGAAACGGTTTCGGCAAAACCGCCCTTTTCTACCTGAACGCGAACGGTGTCTCCCAAACCGTAGTCCGTGCCCAATTTCAGGCGGGAGCTTTCGCCGGAAATCTCATGCCGCCAAATTTTACTTTTTAAGTCGGTCTTTGCCTCCGACTCTGTGGCAGAGGAAAGCACGGCGTCCCATTTGCAAATACCCTCAGCATCGCCGGGCAGATATTCCCACAGCTCCGGCATGTCATTGCACACCTTCCACGTTCCGGTTTCCTTGTCGGCACACACCAGATAAGAACCGGCTGGATATGACTTTTTGGGAGACTGCTCATCCTCATAAGTAATCGTGTAATACCAGCCGTAAGACGACGGACGGCTTGCAGGCACGCTGTTGTCATAAGGGTTCCAGTCCCCCTTATCCACAAGCTCCTTTTTATACCAGCCTGCGGTATAAAAATTCTGGCAGTCGTCTGTTATGGTTACGTTTTTTAAATTGCGGTTGGCCTCTGAAACGATTTCAACCCTGTTTTCCCCCTGATATATTTCAAAATTCCATTTGTTTTCCGTTACGTCCAGCACCACCCGGTGCCCCAGCAAATCGTTATCCAAACGGTCCCGAATCACGTCGCTCACCGGGTTTCTGGTATCTCTCCAAAACTCCTCGCCCTCAAGCCCCAGCGCGGGTAAATCGTGAAACGTAAAGTCGCTTTCATAAATATCTGAAAACCCGGTTTGCAAAACATACTGCACCACCGACGGATAGTCCGTAAACTTTAATTCCGAGGTTTTAAAAGGCCCAATGGTTCTGCGGGACAAAATCCAGTTGGGCGTTTTGCCGTAAATTTTCACGGCGCTGTCCACGGTTTTTCCCGTAATAATGGCCTGAAGCATTTTCCCCTGGGTCAGGAACAAATATTGATGATTCATCAGGATGTTCACCAGCCCGTTTGAGAGGGGAAACGTGCCCTCAAAGGTGCCGATTTCGTTGAAATAGAGCGTCCAGTAGCACGATTTTATGCTGTGCTCAATGTGAAGCAGTTCAAAATTGCCGGTGTCGAACCGGTAAAACCGAATATCTTCCATTAATACATCGCCTCCAGATAGTTGTTTTGAAACAGGATATAGGCGTTAATGCGCACATTTGTTCTGCACTCAATTTCGTTTGCACCGCTTAAGAGAACAAAACTGCTGAAAAAGCTGTCGTCTGAAAGATACTGAAACATTCTTTCCCGCAGGTTGGATGTAATTTCCCGGTTTGGAATGTCAATTTTAATTTGCTCCCCGTAGGAAATTTTGTAATTGAGTTTTAAAAACGCATTGGCCGTTTTGTTCACTATGGTGATGGAGTTGTCGTCGTAGTCCGTATTCTCCGGGTCGTCGCCGAAAATATAAATCACAGGCTCCGACGCCTCTTCTCCGGAAACCACAAGGTCTGTGCTGTTTACGCGTTCAGAAAACGTCACCGGAAGATGGAACGGAAACGTCAGCTTGTCGTTCTTTCGGGATATTACCACCCGCTTCTCTTCACAGTCGTGAAAATAGGGGTTGTCGGCCACAAACTGAAGCGTTGCCTCAAAAAAGGCCGCCTTTTTTTCGGTTTTGGTGAAAGACGTGCATCTGCAGGAAATCGCCCTGTGTTTCGTGCCGTGATGAATGGTCAGCACGCCGTCTGCGTTTAAAATGCAGGCGGCGCGGGACATGGAAATCTGCGGGGAGCGGCAGTCGATATCCACGTTCATGGTAATGGTTCGCGCCAAAACCGAAACGGAAGACAGTTCCTGCCCAGCCACACCGGCAAAGGTGTTATAGGCAAAGCTTTTTTCGGGAATGCCCAGCCCCGTAATCTCCTTAATTTTCCAGGCGGGGCCTTTGCCGCCGCCCGTCATCAGAATTTTTCCAAAATCGTTTTGAAATGTAATGTTCATCAATGTCAATACCCTCCTGCCATTCGGTGTTGCTCAGAAATTGCCTTTGCCGACTGAATTCTTTGAACGTCTGTTTCGCCGCTGCCATATAAGTGATAGGTCGGCGAAAAAACACGGCTTTCGCCGTTAGCCGAAGCCCCCACAACCTGGGGAACCAGCGTAAACGACCAGCCGGTGATCTGCGTTTTTATGTCTTCCATTTGGGTTTGGAGTTCCTCTAAAAAGCTGCGGCTGAACTCCATGGCGGCGTCTTCGCCAATATCCGAAAACGCCTCCGGCACCTCAAAGCCCGCTTCCTTCAGTTCTGAAACAATATCCTCCGTTGCCTCCTTCCACTCCTCGCGGAAGGGATTTTTCGAAACCTCGTCTAGCAAATCCATGTTTTCTTTATAGTCGGCGAGATATTTTTCAAATTCCTCGTCGGTGGCCTTTGTTAAAAGCGCCGCGAAATCAGAAGCCTCCTCCGGCGACATTCCCAAAAGCTCGTCATAAAGCTTTGCAGCCGCGGCTTCGTCTAAGCCCGAGGCCTTCAGCCGCTGGGCCGCCGCAGTGATATTCTCGTTATATTGTCTTAAAAAGTCGTTGTCTTTTGATATATCGTTTAACTCATTGAACTGCAGGTCGCTGCCGTCTTCATAATAGTTTTTCACGGTTACGGTTTTCATCAGGCTGCCATAGCCGTCAAGCTTACCGTAAAGGGCCTCCTGCTTGGAAAGAAGATCGGAAAGCTTCTCGCCGGCATATTCCGCAATTTCGTCATAGGCCTTCTGAATCTGGCTTTTGTTGTAACTGCAAATTTTCTTGGTATATTCCATCCACTCGGCAGAGCCTACGGCAAAGTGCTTGTCGCGGTATTCTAAAAGCTTTTGATAATAATCCTGCTCGGTTAACAGCCCCATGTCATAGTGAAAATCCAGCATGTCCAGCTCGTTTTCCCGTGAGAGCTTGGCAATGTCCTCTGTCATTTCGGCATATTCTTCTGTGCCCTCGGCATAATAACGGTCGCGAAAAGCCGTCAGCTCCGCAATATACTGCGCCTCCGACATAAGTCCCTTGTCGTGCTGCTTGTCCAGCTCGTCTAACGCTTTGTCCCGGACTTCCTCCGCCATTTCTTTTTGGTGGTCATAAATTTTTTCCGTAGCGTCAAACCACTCTTTGGTATAGGCAGTTAAATACTGGTCCCGCAATCGCTCCATTTCAGCATAATAATCTTCGGTAGAAAGGCCCCCGAAAGCCTGCTTATAATCTAAAATCTCCAGCTTATCCTGATATTTTTCCGTGTTCCCCTTGTCGTTTTCCTTAAGTCCATTAATAAAGCTGTCGCTAAGCTTTGCTAAAACGTCGGCGGCCGAAATAGAGGACGCGGCCGAAATGGCAGCATTTGCTACGCCTTCAGCCGCAGAGACAACCTCGTCTTTTCCGTCGGTAATGCCCAGTGCAAGACCCTTTGAAAACATAAGTCCCACTTCGTCACGCATAACGTGTGAAGGGGATTCAATAACGCCTTCGTCTTTCGCGGCATTGATTGCATCCCTTACAATTTTTCTCATAGCCGCGTTTAAAATTCCGGACTCGCTCTGCGCTCCGACCGTGATTCCCTGCACCATGGGCGCGCCCACCTCGCTGGAAAAGGCGTTGGTTGCCGGATTGAGACCGAGCGTTTGTTTGAAGGTATCAACAGACGTTCCGGCAATTGTTGCCAGCGTTTGATATAACTCTTCATCGCTGGTTTCGAACCCAGAAAGCAGTTCCGCCATAGCAGTTCCGCCAATCTCGGCGTAACCGTCGGCGGCATTGATTAAATCTGTTCTATATTTTTCCAATTCCTCAGGACTCAACTTATTTTTCAAAAACATGTCTTTCGCAATTTTATATGCTTCTTTACAATTTTTAAGCCGCAAACCGGCATCATCAATGGCTTTAGAGGAACTTGTTATAACGCTGTCGCCGGATTTCATTGTTTCCTGAAATTCCGAAACTGCTTTATTGATGTCTACCGCCGACCCATTGGCAATGGCCTCTTCAATGGCTCCATACTTTTCTAAGGTATCACCATATGCGTCTGCTTGTGCTTCTGTTTCGTTATATGTCTTCTGTTGGTCTTCGTATACGTCATTTAATTCACTTATAACAGTCCCTAATTCAATCGCTTTGCCAACTTGTCCGTCTTTTTCAAGAATATCTTTTTCAGCTGTAAGCGCAGCTTTAGCTTGAAGTGTATCTTCCATTAAAACCCGTTGTTCTGCAAGTTCAATTATTTTCTGTTCCTGACCCATTTTTGCCGCCAATGCAACAGCCTGATTTGCCTCCAAAACCGCACGCGCCTTACTGGCATCAGATACTTTGCTGATGGTTTGCGCCATAGTTCCATACTGATCAATGACGTTCCCCGTCATGGTGAACTCTGTTCCCAAAGCTTGGTTCATCTCGCCTAAAATATAGCTTGCCCTTGCCTTGTCGGCATTTGAAACTTTACCGGTTTCATCTGCTATTTTGGCAAGTTCCCCTTGCAAGGCAATCGCACGGTCAATTTTAGCTGTTTCAACGGCAGTGTTTTCTTCCGATACTAATTTTAAGTTCTTCCAAGCCTCTTTTTCCTCACCAAGAGCCTGTATTTTATTTTTTTCTGCTTCATAAAAATCGTCAAGCGTGGTCATATTGTCATTTAACTGCACGCTAAGTTCCGTAAAGCCAACGCCGGCGCCTGCTACTAAGGTTGCAAGAGTGGCCAATTCAGGGCCGGCAAGAACAGCAACAGTTGCAAACGTTTTCAACATAGTTGTGGCGGTGTCCGCCAATATCGACATGCCGTCAAATTCCTCCCCGGCCTTGTCAAGCCCTGAGGTTAACTTAGATATGTCTGTGTCTTTATAAATATCTTTGACAAGACCCGCAACGTTGGCCAATCCTTTTGCAGTTGAATTGTTTGAGGTATCCGCCATTTTTTTTAAAAGGTCTACAAAAGCACTCACAGTATTAATCATGGGCTGTTTAGCCTTTTCAGTTCCTTCTGCTGTACTTTTAGATAGCTCAGCAATTCCTTTTTTAAATTCGTCTGTGTTTATTTTAGTGTCAAATTTTATGCTGCCGTCATACTCTGCCAATATATTCACCTCATTTAATAAAATGTTTATAAAACAAAACCGTCCGCGAGTTTCGCGGACGGTTTATAAATATTAATTTAATCTGGCATTCTTGAATTTTCAATATTAAGAGACTTCCCTGTTATTTTTTCGAGCGCGTCACTATATTCTGAAAACAAATTTTTATCTTCACTTGATAATTGTATAATCATATTACCAGAGACAAGCATAGATTCTTGAATTCCAGCTTTATCATTTGCAGTATTTATTGTTTTTGCAAAGTCCACCGCCTCCTCCTCAGAATCCATTACATAGATTGTGCCTGAAGTGGAATTGGCTTTATCTGCAGTATCCCAAAAGATGATATGTTCCGATTTCTGGTTGTAGCTGTATGAATACATTCCGAATTCAATGCTGCCGATCTCTTTTTTCAAAGCCTCATAAGCTTCATTTGCTCCAAAGCCGTTGGGCGGCACAAAGGTCTTTTCCCGCTTCGATTCCTTCGGCGTTGGATTTTTACTATTCCTAAGGCTAACCTCTTCCTTTGTAACCGATTTTAAAGTCTCTGCATATTTTGCTGCTGCATCGGAGGTAACATTTCCGTCAATCCGAAGAAGCACATTCCCGGAAGAATATAGCCAAAACAGATCATTTTCGTATTGACCAACCGACTTCTCCAAATCTTCTTTTGACGGATATACTTCAATGTAACATGCCCACTCCTGATAGGAATTAGCCATCCGCTGTTCCTTTGGCATACGAAAAACAATCATTTCTACATTCGGCACTTTGGCAGAGTTGTAAGACACCGTGTCGTCGTGCTTGGTATCTAAAACCAGCTCCCCCTCTTGCGACAATGCTTCGAACACCTTATCGGCATTTGTTTTTCCAGAATTTTCCTTTTCACCGCACCCAACAAACCCCAAACACATCACCGCGGCCAATACAAACGCAATCACTTTTTTCATAAATAAATCCTCCTAAAAAATAATGATAAAAATATTTTACCATAATTATCCTATAAAAGCAAGGAAAAATTGTTTTCCAATTTAACAAAACCGCCCGCAAAACTCGCGGACGGTATCAATCATTTCTTTAATTTTGATTTTGCGGTATCAATCGGCTGTCCCGTAATTTTTTCGATTTTTTTAACATATTGTGAGAGTCTTTTTTCTGATATATCTCCTAAAAAATCCATATATACGTTTCCGGAAATAATTTTAAAATCTACAGCACCATTTGATTTCATTGCATCATCTATTGTAGCTCCTACACAAATGTTTACAATCACCGTTTTTCCCGCTTCATCTTTCTCAAAAAAAGAAGTATTATCATAATCACGCAGTCTTAAATATGAAAAAAATTCTAAACCATCAAGGTCCTTTTTTAGTTTATCATAAATCTCTCTGCTTCCAACGCCATTTGGCGGAATAAACGTTCGGCTAATCGAATATTTTTCAACAGGTAATTCCTCGCTGTTACGGTAAACAACCTCTTTTCCAATTGCCCTTTGGAACGCTTCGGCATATTTTGATGCCGCATCTTTTGTAAGACTTCCATCCAATCGTAAAAGCGTGCTGCCCGCCGTGTATAATATGTAGGTTCTTTCTTTATACAGTTCTTTCATGTCTTTATTTAAAACGCTGATTGCTTTTTCCAAGTCATCTGCCGAGGGGTAAATCTCAATATAACACGCGTGCTCTCCTGATTTTTCCCTTTTCTCATTAATTATGCGAAAAACCAGTTTTTCTGAAATGGGAACTTCTCCGCCAAAATCAGAAACAACATCTTTATATTTTATTTCAAGCGACAAATTCCCAAACTTCGATAGCTCTTTAAACACCATCTCTGCATTTACGCCAACCGTCTTCCCAACAAATTTCCGCGCAAGCCCCATACCCGGAAGCTCGCACCCAACAAATCCCAGGCACATGACAGCCGCCAACAAAAACGCAATCACTTTTTTCATAAATAATTCCTCCTTAAATTATGATAAAAATATTTTACCATAACTTTTGCGGAAAAACAACTACAAGCGAAACATTTGTCACACCAATTAAATAATCTTTGCCAGACTCTCAATGGTATCCTGTTCAATCTGCTCCGGCGTACGCAGATCCGGCAGCTTGTAAAGGCGTTTCATTTTCCGGTAAAAGGCGCGCTGCTTTGGATCCTTAACGTCCGAAAGGCGCATGGCCCGATACCCCATAATTTCGCTGATTTTGTGCTCTTTCGTAAGCCCCTCAAACATGGCGCGGAATAAAAACCAGTGAGGGTTTTGCGCGGTTAAATCCACGCCATACTGGGCCAGCACGGCCGCGTAAATATAGGGCGCATCTTGGGTAAAGCTGAGCACCCGCTGGGCGGGGGCGTCTTTTTTTCCGTTGCCTGATTTTTGGGCTGAAGAAAAACACGAATAAAAATCAAACAACGCAGAAAGTGTCTTTTCCAAATCCGGCGGAAGCTGTTTTTCGGTGAAACAAAGCGTAAACACTGAAACAATTTTCTGAGGCAAGGGCAAATCGCTTTCCGTCATCAAATGGTCAAAGGCAATCCATGTTTTAAAGTCCGTGCGAACGGGGAACTCCGCGCCGTCCACCGTAACGCACGAAGGCAGCGGATCTGTGAACAAGCTTCTCATTTCTTCCCTTTTTTGCCGGTTTTCTGTGCAACGCCTTCATATTCCGCAAGCTTCTTCATGGTAAAATCATTCACCTGACTCTGCACAAAAAAGTAAAGGTCCATGCAGTCGAAAAAGTTCACCTCGCGGCCGGCAAAAACCGCTGCGCTGGCGCCCTTTCCCAGCATGTCGTCAATCGCGCCGCAAACCGTCTTGCAGGAAGTTTCAATAATATTGCCGTCTAACGTTTCAGCCCCGGCGTTTTTCACAATCTCATTCATCTTTTCCCGGATGGCCGGCGCCTTTGCCTGAACCTCCATAGCGTCAATTTTAAATGGATGGTTCTCAATGTCCAGTTCAATCAAGTTGCTGTTAAATGTAAATTTTGCCATTTTCATTGCTCCTTCTTTGTTTTTATTTTACACAAAGGAGGGCAAAACTGCCCTCCCCTGATGTAAAAAAATGTTATGCGCTTGCGCTGTCTTCTGTAAATGTGCAGGTTTCCCAGTCGTCTTCTGTTGCAGCTGTGCCAACCACCGTGTCGCCGGCTGTTTTCAGCGTGCCGGAATAGGTATAGGCGTCCATAGAGTCGCCCTCGCCGTCAGGAATCACCGCAAAATCGCGTTTTCTCGCAACAAATGTCTTGTCAGTGGAACCCTTCTTTGTGAAATCCACAATGATAATGGAACGAACTGCATCTGTACCCAAAAGCTCGCTGTCGTGAACGGCGGCAATGTCTTCGTGCACCGCGTCGCCAATGTGCTGGTCAAAGCCATAAGACATGGAGGTCGCATACCCCACAACGTCAGTGCGCTCAAACTCCTCGTCCACATACTGCCTGGAATACTCCTTCGGGTTTCTGCTGATGGAAATATCCGTAAATCCTTTCATTCTGTGATACGCAACGGTTTCACCGTTTGCTACGCCGTAAAAGGCCACCTTGTCACTTCTTTTCACTACTTCGCTCATCTTAAAAACACTCCTTCTTTTTCATATAATAATTTACATTGAATTTGATACCGCGCGTCGCCAGACTCCGCCTTGAACAAATACCCGCCGGATACCACCTCAAACCGCAGGGCGCTGAGATGCTCCCCCAAATCCGGAAGCGTCCCCGTGCGGTTCACTTCGTCAATCCAGTCGGAAAAAGCCTCATAAAAGGCCATCACGTCTAAATTGCTCCACACCTGTGCGTCGTAAAACTCCCGGGAGGCAAACACGAAAAGATATTGCCGAAGACTGCCCCCGTCGGGATATTTGCGCACAACAGGATTTGCCGGCACGGTGTCCACCGTGTACGACTGGGGCTTTTCGCCCAGATAATTCACCTTAATTTTTTTCCCCGAAACCAGCGGGCATTCTTCTTCAATAAACTGTTTTAACACATCTAAAATCATGTTTTCGTCACCTCGCCTCCGCAGGCAGCGGCAGTTATGGAGAGCAAATCCCCCAGCCTGTCCGCCTTCATGCGTTCAAACCACATTCTGCCGCGAATACCGCTGTCTTTTCCTTCATAATACTGTTTTCTCGCATAGGGCACGCCATAGCAAACCTCGCCGCTGCCAATCACAGAAGAAGCCGCGCTTTGCATCAGCGCCCCGGTTTTAAACGGCACATAGGGCATGCAAAAGTCAACCGCCGCGCGGTCTAACGCCTGCTGGGCGCGGCCGCCGTCGCTTAATCCCCGCTCCGCCAGCAGTGTGGAAGCATCTTTAAAATCAGAATTTATGTCAAGCACAATGGAAAAGGCCATCTCACTTCGCCTCGATTCTAACATGGGGGTTTGCCCCCCGCAAATTGTGGGAAAAGCCCAAAACTTTGTGGCAGCAGGCCCTGTCCGGCTTGCTGAATTCCGATTTCCCAATAAACACGTAGTCGCCCACGTCCACCTCCACCAAATCAGCACCATCGTTGTAAAATATATCCGTAGCGCTATCCGAAGCTGCCGTGCCGCTGTTCAAACCGGCCGTGCCGGCGGCTTTGCCGGCGATGGGAATTCTAATTTTCACCAAAGAATCCATCACCAGGCCGCCCTCGCTTACCGCGGCCAGAACCGCCTTGTGCACAGAGGCGCGCGGAAAATACACGCGGGAAAAACGCTCGCTTTCCCCGTCATAGTGGTAAAGCGTAATGCTCTTGTTTGTACGCATAAAAAACTCCTTTCCGCCAATAGCTCAGCGGGAACCATCTATGTCAAATCCCCCTGTATAAAAGCCCGGTCTGCTCTAAAAATCCTGCGGCAACGGCGGCGGCAGCTTTTTCCACAGCCGTATTGCTGTAAGAAACGCTGTAGCCGTCGTTGTTCTCCGAGGCAATGCCAAACCGCGCGCTTTTTAAATAGAACAGCTCCGCAATTTCACAGGCGCACCGTGCAAGATTTTCCGTGTCCTTCGCCTCGCCCAGCCGTCCCATGGTCAGGGCGGACAAAAACGCCTCGGCTTTACTGAGACAGGCCGCAAACTTCCCTTCGGGAATCAGGGCCTCCGTGGAAACGTTGTAAAGCTGTTCATAATCGCTGTACGATATGGAAATCATAACGCCCCGCCCCCTTAGGTAGTGGACTTATGAACATAAACGCCGGCTTTTTTGTTGTCGTAAACAAAGCTGTCGTGGTAGAGCCTGAACTGGAACTTCCACATGTCCATTGCCTGGTTCTCGTCAGGAGAGAAAATTTTCGGCATACAGAACTTTTTCGCCTGCAAAACAGCGGAGGGCTGCACAATCATAAAGTTAATGCTCTTCGCACTTGTCGCCTTATCATAACCCCAGTCGGTTGTGCCGTCGTTTAAGGTAACCGCGGTGTAAAACCTGGATTTCGGAACATACACAATGGGCATGTTGTTATAGTTGAACAGCAGGGAATTAATCGCCGCGTCGCTGCCCCAGGTGCGGGAAAACGCCTCGTTAATTTTGGGCTTTAATTCCGAATTGATGAACAAAATTCTGCCGTCCTCCGGCACTTCATTTTCGTCCATTGCACGAACTGCCTCGTCTAACGCCGCCACGATGGTGTCTTTGGTAAGCACCGCCGCGTCGGTTGTCAAAACGTCTTCGGTAGACGCATATTTCGCAAACCGATAGGCGTCTAATTCCGGGCACACCCAGTCGCGCATAAACTGTCCTGTCACAGCGCCAAAGGCAAGCCCTAAGGTCTCCTCGTCGTCCATGCGGTCAATGGAAAACTCCTTGCCGCGTTCCTCCGTAAGCTTTAACGTCTCCCAAACGGCAGTCACATCGCCTTTCGGATATCCTGTTGTTCTGGAGTAATCCCCCAGCCCCGTTGTTGAAACCTTCAGCACCTTCACTTCGTTGGCCCCTGTAAAATCAGCCTGAGAAGCGGTGTCCATCAACGCTGTTGCCGACGCCGCCTTATAGGTTTCGTCAATAACAGGCAGAAATTTTTGTGCCAGTGTAATTGAATTTGCCATAATACATCATCATCCTTTCTAACTGTAATGTTACTTTTTCGTCAGCCCGGCCGCCTCCCGGGCGGAGGCAACAAAGCCGTCCGTCACGGGAAACGCCGCGCCCTGGGCAAGGGCGGTAGAAGCGGCCCCCCTGCCAAACAAAAAACCATTGTCTGCACGAAGAGACTCCAGCTGCTGGGAAAGTCCCGAAAGCCCGCCGTTTTCATCCAGCTCCAAGCTGTCTAAATCCAGCAGCGCACGAACTGCCTTTGTGTTTTTCGCGCCGCTTCTTTCCAGGGCCAAATCCAGCGCGCCGTTAAACTTTGCCTGCTTAAGCTCTGTTTTCAGCGCCTCCGTGTCCTTGTCATACTTTTGTTTCAGCTCTGCCAGCTTTTGCTCCGGCCCGTCCGGGTCGTCCTCAGAATGTTGTGAAGACAGCAGCTCCTTAAGCCGCTTTGCCTCGGCTTCCAAATCGCAAAACTTTGCCTTGCTGACATACTTTCCCTCCGAAAGGTCGGCCAGCTTCACTTGGTTTTCCGGGTGCTCCCGGTTATACCTGCCAATCCTCTCAGAAACGTCGGCGAACGAATCGCCCAACACATTTTTTAAAAACTCCATATGTCCTCCATGCCGCTGTTTTTAAACGTGGTGCCCCCACAGACAGCAAAAGTTTATATCCCATTTTGCAAGGGAAAACTAAATAAAATCTAAAAATTTTTGTAACAAAAATTTTTTTAACGGTTGGTTTTGTTTTTTCCGCCAGTCTTCAAGCCGGCTTTTCCGGTTTTTAACTCGCCTTTGTCTGCATGCAGCCCGGCTGTGCCGGAACTCAA
The DNA here is from genome assembly GCF_037235575.1 of Congzhengia sp. Classification (NCBI taxonomy): domain Bacteria; kingdom Bacillati; phylum Bacillota; class Clostridia; order Eubacteriales; family Oscillospiraceae; genus Congzhengia; species Congzhengia sp. The sequence continues at coordinate 36,358 of NZ_JAXUNN010000025.1, forward strand.
ACCGGCCGTGCCGGAACCCAAACTGGCCGCGCTGCTGTCGGCAGACTGTTTTGGCGGCTGCGCCTCACAAAGCGGCCTTGCCGCCCGCTCCCTTGCCTGCTCTTCCGACTCGTTAAACCACCACATGCGAAATTCAAAGGGCTGCATCAGCCCGGCAGAAACCAGCTTTAAGTTCTGTTCGAACTCGGTAGACGTGTCGTGAATAATGCTGTCGTCAAAATCCACCTTCACTGTAAGACCGCGCGTATCCTTGCCGTCTAAAAACAGCACCGCCCGCACAAGATCGCAAATAGCGCGGTTTAAAATAATTTCATGCTTTTTCAGGTTCTGATAAAGGGCGCTCTCCTCTGAAATCACCTCGGTGGCGGTTTTCACACCGCCCCGGTCGTAGGTGTAGCGCTCCGACCCCAAACCGCACAAATCCGACAAAAGATTTAAATTCTGCTTCAACCCCTCGGTGTGCTCCGCGGCCCGAATTTCCATGTTAATCTCTTTTAAATCGGTAATATTCTTATCTGTAAAGGCATAAAACTCGGTGTCGTTGTCGTCAAACACCGGGGCAAAACCAGTATCGCTGCTGTTTAACTGGGCCATGCCCACCGGCACCACAATCCGCTTTTTGCCCAAACGAAACTCGTTCTGATAGCTGTCATAAACCAAATCCACGCCCTTTAACACGTCAACGGCGTTGGCAAACACCGAAATTCCCATGGGATTGTCCAAATTCACGCTGTTCACAATGTTCGGCGTCACAATCTGAAACAACGGCGCCTCCGAGCCGGTGTAAAAATCTGCCTCCACCTGTTTCGGAAGCGGCAGGGGCTGATGGTTTTTCGCGTCAAACAACCGGTTGTGAATCACATAAGCGCCGTCCTCCAGCACATGAATCTGCAAATATAAACTTGTCTTTCCGTCAATCACCTTTAAGCTGCCGAAAGCGCACTCGTTAATCTCACCGTTGTCCCAGGACAAAGGATAAATCATATCGGCCCGAATATAGTCAATGCCAATCGTTCCGTTGTCAATAAACTCCACAAACGCGCCGGTGCCCAAAGCAAAGGAAAGCTCTAAAAGCTGGTTGCCGCACACCCTGAAATTGTTTTCCTCCAAAATCTCTTTTGCCCGAAGGGTCAGCGCCTCGTTTTCTGTGGAAAACTCCACCTTTTCATTTAAAAGCAAATTGGCCCAGTCCTCACAAACCTTTTTGGCCATTCCCAGGGTAGCGCGCTCCCGGCGCACCTTTTTCTTGCCGTTATACTGGCTGTAGCTGTGAAATTTCGCCACCTTCCCCTTATACCACTGAAGCCATTCCGAAATCTGCTCTCCAAAGCCCAAATCAACGGTTTCAAATCCTAATTTTCTTAAACATTCCCGCATTTCTTCACCCCATGTCAATTAAATCGTTCCTATAGTTTTCTGTTGCATACTCCAAAGCGTCCAAGCTGTCCACATTGAAAGACCCGTCGTCCAAACGCCTGTCCTCCAGGCTGTTGTCGTCCCACACGGCGGAGCACAGCGCGTCTGTCACATGCACGCAGTGCTCCAGCACGAAAAACCGCCCGTAAGACATCAAACTGTTAAAAAGCCGAATCCGGTCAACAATCGGCCCTTTGATGGCGTTGCGCACGTTTAAGGCCAACCTTTCTTTCGCCGCGGCGTTTTCCAGCCCGCGAATCAACGTGGTTTCGGCGTTGTCGCACCAGGCGTCGTAAAGCCGATAGCTCTCCTTGCTTTTCCGAATAAAGTTAACAAAATGCTCCTCTAATTCCGCGGGACTGATTTTGTCCTTCAAATAAAACTCGTCCAGCACCACAACCTCTTTTAAACCCTTCGTAAACCCGGTTAAAACAAAGGCCGTGGCCGACTTGTTTCCGCCAAAATCCACCCCAACCGAGGCAAAGGCAATTTCCGGCGGCTCGGCGAGCAAAAACCGATTGGTGCTATCGGCAAACAGTTTATATATCGCACCTTCCGCAGCCACCCAGCGGCCCAAAATGAACCGCTCATAAAACACGCCGGTAAATTCCTTTTTCAGCCCCGCCACATACGCAGGCGGCAAAAAGCTGTTGTCGTCAATCAAAAACTCCTCTAAAAACAAATCCAGCTCCCCGGCCCGGTCCAAATACTTCTTCTTAATATAATGCTGGGGGTTGTCCGGATTGGTGGTGGCAAACAGCTTTGCCCCCGGTTCAGACAACCGGGAAAGCAGCATGGTAAAAAAATCCTCTGCAATCAGCGTCAGCTCGTCCACATAGGCGCCGCCCAGCGTCAAACCGCGGATTTTGCCCTCAGCGCGGGAGTCGCTGGCGCCTTCAAGCACAATCTTCCTGCCAAACAGCCTCCCCTGCTTCAGTGAAAGACTATACGTGAAATTTGCCTCCCCCACCAGCGAAACCAGCAAATCCAAACAGTTCCGCTTCAGCGATGTCAGCGTCTTGGCCGCCATCAGATAAACCCGGTCTTTCGGGCTTACCAAAACCCAAAAGGCCCATAAAACAAGACTGATCCAGGTCTTCCCCGACCGCACCGAGCCGCTTAAAATGTTCAAACGCTTCAGTTTTCCGCTTTTAAAAATTTTGAGCAGCTCCTGCTGTTTTTTTGTAAACGTCAAAGCTCACACAACCCCTTCACAAGCGTTTCCAGGCGGCCTGTGTCGCAAGATGTGCCGTCAGTCTTTACCAGCTCTTTTAAATCCTTCACCGACTGCACAAGCTGCCTCAGCCGCTGTGTGTCAATTTCCCCATCCTTTAAATTGTCAATGGCAAGATTGGTTTTTTCACACAGCTTGTCCGCCAGCAGCCGAATTTCAACCGTCCGGCCGTCCTCCTGAACCTGCTGATGCGCGGCCTGCCTGCAATTGTTTAAAAGGGACTGCTGCTTTAACGCAAACCAGCCCTCCCGCTTCGAGCGGTAGGCAACCTGCCTGGGCGAAACCCCGTTTTTCTTTGCAAGCTCCCGCTGGCCGATGTTGGTAGTAACATATTCATTTTTAATTTTCACCCAGTCAATGGCCAAACAATTCCGCCCCCTTTTTTTCATATGCCCGCCAACCCATCCGACAGCAATTCTCAACTGCCACACTATCTTTTATTACAGTTTAAAGCATATCACAGGCCCGGCATGACAAACAATGACAACGTCGCGGCAAGCTCCACTAAGCTCCATTCCGCTGTTCGCGGAATATCCGCCCGTTTCGCTGCCGTTCCTCTTCCCCGCAAAGCCTGTTTCCCTCCGGGAGCTTTGCAGGGGCCCCATCCTTTCCGGGCAGAACACCGCAGTTGCGCCGGTTCCTCCTCTCTTTCCCACAACGCTTTTTCCCCTTCGGGAGCGTTGCGGGAACCCTGTTTTTCGCAACGCTCCAATAAGCTCCATTCCGCTGTTCGCGGAATATCCACCCGTTTCGCTACCGCTCCTCTTCCCAGCAAAGCCTGTTTCCCCTTAAAAAATCAGCAGTTCCGCCTCCAGCAGCGCGGCCTTATGCAGCCGATAAACATGCCGCACGTCCACCTCCATCTCTTCGGCAATCTGCTCCCACGTAAGATAGCTTAAATACCGCAAAGACAAAAGCGTCCGCAGCTCCCGGCTGTCCACCTGCAAAATCATCTCATATGCTTCAATTTTTACTGCAAACAGTTCCTCTGTCCGCCGTGCAATCCGGTCTGAATAATCCAAATAGCGCACCATAGCATTTTCCGCATAATTTTCTTTCGACGTCTGCACCTTTTCCCCGTCGAACCGCGCCGTAATGCTCAGCGCCAAATCCTTTGCCGCCAGCGCTTCCCGTTTTAATGCACGAATTTCTTTGTCAATCTCCCAGGCGCGGCCAAGCCACTCCTTTGCTGTCATATTCCCCGTCCCCCTCTGTCAATTTGCCTGTCTTCCGCTGCCCTTGCCAATCTCCCCCGAAGCCCCCCGGGGGCAGCCGCCGTTTTGCTGTTCCGTCTGCCTGCGAAACCTGGCCGTCCGCTTTGCATATTCTGCCGCCGTTTCATAAAAGCTGCACGGGCCGTTTTTGCAAACCGGCTCCACCAGCGCCTTACATTCCGTTCCAAAAGGCGCGCACCAATAACAATCCCTATTCATCCGTTTCAAGTTCCATTTCTCCTTCCCGAAGCCGTTTTGTCACACTTAAAAACGTCTTCCGTTCAATGTCGTCATAGTCATACCGGCTGCGAAAAACAGCTTTGTTTCCTTTTGTGCCTTCATTATATTTTGTTATCTTTCTATCTTTATAGGTACGCCCCCAGGCGCACCCGCCGTTTGCCCGCGGGCCAACACCCTGTGGGCCGGGAGGCTCACCCTGGGTATTCCAATGAACAGGCCCCGCGCCGCTTTTCCAACTGTCATAGTTTTTGTTAAAGCGGTAGCGTTTCGGAGCCCGCCCGCCGCCGTCCGGCCCTGGCAAAACCGCCGAAACAAGCCCCAGCTCCTCCAGCCTTCGCATCTGGCGGGAAATGGTAGACTTATTCCCCCGAAGCATTTTTGCAAGATAGGAAAGCGGCAGCGCACACTCTTTGCTGTGATATCCATAACTGTTCCGCCACAAAAGAAGCAAAATCCGAAGCTGGGTGCCGTTTAAAGAAGCCCCCGCCACAGCCTCTAAAATTTCGTTTGAAATGGGTGTAAACCCGTTTTCTTTCTGAGGACTGGCCATAAAAACTCACTCCTTCACCTTCAGGCTCCCGCCAATCCGTTCTAAAAACTCCCTGGTTCCCATGTTCATGTAACACTCGTCGCACAAGGCAATGCACCCCACACAAACATAGGTTTCCAACCTTACAATCCTCCGTTTGCACTTGTCACAAAAAATTGGTCTCAAAACCCCCTCACACCCTTTCTTTCCGGCGCCATTTGCGGCAAACGCCGCTTCAAACTGCCGTTTGTTTCATTTTTGGGACTACATCTCTAAAAAAATAACCCCGTTTCATTTTTGGGACAAGTCAATCATAGCACAATAATATTACATTGTCAACCCATTTTTGAAACTTTTTCCTCCAAAACGAAAAAAGTTGTTGCATTTTTGGGATGAATAAGTTATACTGAACATAAAAGGCGGTGAAACCATGTCAGACATCAGCAAAAAATTATATGAGGTCAGAACTGAAAAAGACGTGAGCCTGTCCAAGCTTTCCAACATGACGGGCATTGCAAAATCCACGCTGCAGCGGTATGAAACAGGCGCCACAAAAAAAATACCCCTAGACGCAATCTACCTAATCGAAAAGGCCCTGAACCTGGCGGCGGGCTGCCTTTTGGGGCTGCTGCCAAACCCCCGGCCGAAAAAGGAGACGTTTGCCAGCCCAAGCATCACACCGGAGGTAACCCAGTTCCCCGTTCTCGGCGACATCGGCGCCGGTTACGACCGGCTTGCCATGGAGGACTGGACCGGCGAAACCGTGGAAATTCCCAACACCTACCTCTGCGGCCGGAAAAAGGAGGACTTCATTGTTCTCCGGGTAAAAGGCGACAGCATGTATCCCCTCTACCACGAGGGCGACAAGGTGCTCATTTTAAAACAAAGCACCCTAAACCACTCCGGCGACATCGGCGCCATTGTGTATAACGACGAGCTTGTCACCATAAAAAAGGTGGAATATGCCCCCGGCGAGAACTGGATGCGGCTGATTCCGATTAATCCGGAATACAAACCCCAGCAAATTGAGGGAGAAGACCTGGCCCACTGCGCCGTCATCGGCATTCCAAAACTGTTAATCCGGGAATTTTAGGCGCAGTTTCATAAAAAAATATACAAAATACGACAATGTTCTACTTGATTTTTATAAAAATTTGTGATACAGTATATAAAAATAACAAAAAAAATATTAGGGGGATTTTAAAATGATTGATTTTAAAAACGCAAGCTTTGCAAAGCTGAAACCAATTCCGGCAGGAAACTGGGAACCGGCAGTTTCACCAATGTTTGTGAGCGGCGAACAGATTATTGAGGCGTTTCAGGGCATTCGAGACGGAGTTATTTTTACCAACAAACGCATTATATCGGTGAACGTTCAGGGCGTTACCGGAAAGAAAAAGGATTTTACATCGCTTCCGTACAGTAAAATTCAGGCCTTTTCTGTTGAAACAGCCGGTGTTTTCGATTTAGACAGCGAGCTCGAGCTGTGGTTCAGCGGGCTGGGCAGCGTAAAGTTTGAATTTGTCAGCAACGCCAATGTGTCGGCCATCTGCCAGACAATCGGCTCATTTGTCCTTTAAAAAAGAAATTCTCCTGCACGCTTTACGGTGCAGGAGAATTTTTTATTGCAAAAAAGTCAGAGCAGCCAAAGCCTATTATCGGCCCGCCGCGGAAACAACAGAAACTAACGTCACAGTAACAGGATGAGAGCAAATCGTTTGTAAAGCCGAAACAGTCGGTGTAGTACACTCCGACCCCAATTGTTATCACAAACCTAAACAGCCGTTACGATGCAGCTCGAGCTATCCATCGCAGCCGGTTGCCGTAAGCTTAAGGTCTGTAAGCAATAAAAGGGCATCGCCCTAAAAATAAAGAAAGAGGGATTCATATGAAAAAATTTATCGGTGGATTTTTGGCAGGCGCCATTCTGTTCGGCACGGCCGGGGCATTGGCGGCAACCTATGTGGCAACCCCCGCAGGTTTTCCTGTGCTGGTGAACGGATCAGAATTTACCTCCGACCCTCCGGCCATGGTCATTAACGACCGCACCTATCTCCCCCTCCGCGCCATGGGTGACGCATTGGGCGTGCCGGTGACGTGGAACGCAGAGCTAAACCGGGCGGAAGTGGGCACATCTTCCCTGCCCCAGGAAAAAACAACCTTTTCAGTTGGCGAAACCTGGACGGTAGACGGCCAGTGGTCTCTCACCATTGATTCCGTCACCGCCACGGAATACCGAAACCAGTTTTCCGACAAAAACCCGGCAGCCGTATATTTCATCAGCTACACCTACAAAAATTTAGGCTATGAAGACCAATTTGGCATTTTAGACGGATTGTTTCTGACCATAGACGACACCGTTGTGGACAGCGCAGGCGTCATGGGATATTCCTATCCTGCGTTGGTTACCAATCAGCCTAAGGAAACACCCGTAGGCGCAGCCTGCAAGGCGGAAACCTGCATCGGCGTAGACAACGCCGGAAACTTTATGTTAATGGTTTCTAAATACGACGGAACCGGCACCAAACAGTCTGCCGCCTTCTCTTTGGAAGTACAGTAAAAAACGAAACCGCCGCGAAAAGCGGCGGTTTTTTTATCGTTTTACAATTTCATAGGCATTTGCAAGGGCATAAGCCGCAAAAAGCGCAGCCAATCGCCGCTTTCAGTTCAAAGCACTTATCATCGTTTTCTCTGATACAAAATTCATTGAGAGGCTAAGTATCAAAACGCTTCATCTCTGTCAGCGTTTTATTGCGGTAAACGATATCCGTTCTTTTCGAAAAGCCTTGTTTTTCCCAAAATAAGTTTCCTGGTGCATTTCGTTCAAAAACGACCAAAGCAACCTTTGTAATACCAATCTGTTTGAATTCCTCTAAAACCGCATGTACCAGTGCTGTACCGATTCCCTGTTTTTGAAAATCCGGCAAAACAGCAGTATGATAGATATACCCTCTTCTTCCATCGTTTCCAGCCATGATTGCACCAACGAGGCGCCCATCTTTTTCTGCAATAAAACACGTATGGGGATTGCGCGCCAGAAAACGGCCAATCCCCTCCTTTGAATCATCTATATCATTCAGCCCCATACCCGTGCAGGACGTCCAAAGCGCATATAAACAAGCATAATCTTCTTCCAACATTGTTCTAATGTTCACTTCATACCTCACCAGCCTTTTTTATATCTTTTGAAAAAGGAACATGCGCTGCACCGCATTCACCAAGTTGTTCCCCTTCCCCATATTTGCCATGAAAATCTGAACCTCCTGTAAGAAAGAGTCCATATTTTTTTGCCAATTCCAGGCACTTCTCGGTGTCTTGTGCATCATTTTTGGGGTGAAACGCTTCAATACCGCCGAGGCCCGCATCCACAAGCCGCGGCAAGGCGCTGAAATTATCATACTGCCCCGGATGTGCCAAAACTGCTTTCCCGCCGGCTGAAACAATACATTCCACCGCATCTTCAGGGCTTGCCGCTAAAAAAGAAAGCGCCGCAATGCCCGGCGTGCCATCCGCCTGTTTTTTAAAGAGGGTTTTGTACAGTGTGCCGTAGAGCTCCGTGCACAGCTCCGCATCAATCAAAACCTGCATAATATATTGCTTGCATAAATCCCCATTTGGGCCCGCCATTGCCTGAACGCGTTCTTCAGATACCGGATATCCGGCGCGCCGCAAGGCTCTGGTGCTTTCCAGAACCGCCTGGTTTCGCGCCAAACGAATTGGACGGCAAAACAGTTCCACTTTTTGCCGTCCATCTGCCGGTATTTCATAGCCAAGCAAATGCAGCGGACGGCCATCCTGCTGGATACAGCTAATCTCAATTCCGCTATAAACGGGAAAATCAAGTTCTTTCCCGGCCCGCTCCAGTTCCTCTATTCCGGATAACGTATCATGATCCGTCAGTGCAATTCCTGATAATCCCTTTTGTATAGCGCTCTGTACCAATTCAAATGGAGAAAGTTCACCGTCTGACCAATGAGAATGCGTATGCAAATCCCACATATTCCGCACCTCCTCTTTTCACAGGAGTTCTGCCAACGCTTCTGAAGCATACTCCATTTTATAATCCTTTGGCACCATTTTTCTCTCCCGCATCTCATACCGCCAGTCAGCCAGCGTCTGTATCGCAATTTCGTCGTGGAAAACGCCCACCATGGCCGTTCCTTCCGCTTTCAAATCGAGAATCATGTTCATAACCCATTCTTTGCTATGGGCATCCAATGATGCAGTCGGCTCATCCAGCAGAAGCAGACGTGGTTTTGTAATCAAAGCATTTGCAATATTAAGCCGCTGCTTTTCTCCGCCGCTGAAAGTAGCGGGATACATATCCCAGAGCTTAGGCGATATGCCCACTTTTTCTAAATACTCGGCAGCCCGTTCCCGTGCAGTTTTCACATCCACTCCGCGCCCGGTTTGCGTATTTGTTAAAATATCCAGCGCTGAAACCCGAGGAATCACACTGAAAAACTGCGATACATAGCCCAGTTCTGTTTCCCGCAGGTGAATCATTTCCCACGGTTCGGCCGTTGCCAAATCTATCACGCTGCCGTCCTTACACGTATAATGAACATGACCGCCAGTGGGCATATAGGTTCGGTAAATACATTTGAGCAAGGAAGATTTTCCGCAGCCGCTCGGCCCGGTAATTGCCACCAGTTCTCCCGGTTTAGCAGAAAAATTCACCGCATCAAATCCATAGATTTCCGCATCCGAGCGGATATGCATGATAAAATTTTTAGATAACTCACATATTTGTAACATGAAATACATTTCCTCCGTTCTCATTGAGTTTTCTGCGTATCTCCTCCGGGAAAAAAGGAAGACACTGGTTATAAAGGGCTTCTGTACGACACGCACAGACAAAATAGCTCTTGTCCGGAAGTGCGGCGGCCGCAATGCGGCACCCTCTGCCAAGAAGTATCGCCTGCGCCGCTGCGAAGTCCCATAATTTTAAATGGGAATTAATATACAAGCCGGATTGTTCCTCCGCAATGCCGCACAGCTCCAGCGAAGCGCAGCCCAAATAACGTACCCCGCGAAACTGTTCCGCCAGCGCAAAAGGGTCAGAACCCTGACGGGCAAAGTCCCGCATGGTTTTAAATCCAATATGTAAAATCCCTTCATTCGCTGTTTCCTCATCATCCGGCGCATGGTTCTGCGGCGAATCGCCGCTTTCGTAAAGCCGCCTGTTTTCTACATCTAAAACATAGCCATACATTGGATTCCCGTTGTGTAAAAGTGCAACCGATATGGCATAATCTCTGCCAAATTGACAATAATTCGTGGTTCCGTCAATGGGATCAATCACCCATTTCCAGCAGGATGTCCCTTCCCTGCACATATTTTCTTCTCCAACAATGCTGTGTTCGGGATACTGTTTCGAAATCTGCTCGCACAGATAACACTGCGCCCAGATGTCATGGTCGGTCACAATATCGCTGTGCCCTGTCTTTTCCTGTATCGAGAAATTATGCTGACGCCGTTTCTCCCTCAATTGTTCACCGCAGCAAAGAACCAATTTCTTTGCAAAGCTATACAAATCAGTCATCGTGAACACCATCTTCTCCGACAAAATCGTTGCGGTAATGGATTTTGGTTACCTCCTCGCCGTTGATAAAGACTGACAATATAACCGGAACGGCTCCTTTCTTGCTGACCAAAAGCAAATCTGCATAGTTGCCCGGTTCTATAGAGCCGAAACGGTCGTTCATTTTAACCGCTTTGGCCGGATTATAGGTCGCCATGTTTACTGCTTCGGGAAGGCTGCATACTCCCTGTTCATACAATTGAAATACAGCATGTAAAATCGCTGCCGGAAAATAATCGGATACCAAAATATCGGCGCAGCCATTTTTGATCGCTTCCAGCGCAGATAAGTTATTGGAATGTGAGCGGCCCATCAAAATATTGGTAGCCCCTACCACCACCTGCATACCTCTGCTATGTGCATCCTTTGCAACTGCAAGCTCAACCGGAAATTCACATATTTGCGCATGCAGGCTATTGGTGACATAGTCCAGTTTTTCCGAGCTGTCATCATCATGGGAAGCAATGGGAATGCCGGCCTCTTCTGCCATATCAGCCGCCTGTGCAAGCTGCTCTGCCGTTAGTTTGGTCTGGTTCATTCTCTCTTGAATCAGCCGTGCTTTTTCCTGATCGCTGTGTTCCGGGCTCATAACCTGATCTTTGAAAAACTCTAAATCACGGTACTGTCCCTGTCCGGGCGTATGGTCCATAAAGGACAGCAGCTGCATATCCCTGTTTCGGATAAAGTCAAGCAGCATTGCATAGCCAACTGTATTGGTAATTTCATATCGGCAGTGAAACCTGTGCCGAATGAGATGGTCTCCCTCATGAAACGTGCGAATCAGCCCAACCAGCCGTTTCAAATTTTCCGGAGAACGCATTTGTGCCTTTTTCGCCGTTTTTTGCTCATCCAAAGCCTCCACATCCATGATTGTCAGGGAATGATACATCGTTGTAATTCCCTGATTGACAAGCTGTTTTTCCTGCTCGCGCATAGCGAGCTCAAAATCAATCATACTTTGCGGCCTGGGCTGTATCACCGTCTCTATGTTGTCAGAATGTATATCAATAAAGCCGGGCATCAGATAGGCGCCTTCCGCGTCTATTTGTTTTGCCAGCGGCGCTTGCTGTGCAAAATCCGGTTTTTCAGAAATTTCCTGAATCCGGTTTCCGTGTATCCAAACGGAACCGGAGTTCAGCACGCGGTCTTTTAGAACCACAGTTGCGTTTCGAATCATTATATCCTGCATATAAAATTCCTCCTGTTAAAGCAGCGAGCTCACAAGTGTCTGAGTATATTCGTGAAGGGGATCCTCCAAAATCTGATCCGTCAGCCCTTCTTCTACTACCCGTCCGCCCAGCATTACCATTGTCCGGTCGGACATCATGCGTATCACCGCCAAATCATGGCTGACTACCATCATGGCAATTCCAAGTTCCTTTTGAATAGAACGGATTAAATCAAGCACCTTGGCCTGTACGCTCAGGTCAAGTCCGGTCGTCACCTCATCCAGCAGCAAAATGGGCGGATTATTGGCGATTGCTTTGGAAATCTGAACGCGCTGCTGCATTCCGCCCGAAAATACCAGCGGCTGGTCTCTCAGCCGCTCTGTCGGTATCTCAACGTGCTGCAAAAGCTCCTGGCTCCGTGCAATCATGCTGTCTGCCTTTCGATTTCCGGCCGCAATCAGTTTTTCCGCTACATTTGCGCCGGAAGAAAGCTTCATACGCAGCCCCAACATAGGATTCTGATATACCATACCCATCAGATGATTGCGCAGATAGCGCTTTTGCTGGCTGCTAACCTCTAAAAAGTTGGTTTTGCCGTCCTGATACAGGGAAAGAAGCGCTTCGCCGGAGGTTGCAGGCTGGTCGAAATAAAGGGTTTTCAGCAGCGTACTTTTCCCGGAGCCGGACTCTCCTACAATTCCTAAAATCTCTCCCGGATAAAGTTGAAAGTTCACATCGCGGACTGCCCATATGGTATGGCAAACCGGACATCTTCCCTTTTCCAGCTCTATATGTTCTCTGCAATATTCACATCCCTCTCCGAAACGTACAGTGATATGTTTTCCTTCCATGACAGGTGTTTTTTTATTCATATACGGTCCTCCCTCTCCATTTGCTCCTGTGCGTTGCGCCGTTTTAAGCAATATCCGGTATCCGAACACTGATAAAAGCGTTCCCCGGTTTTCGCATCGAATATTTCATCAAAATATACGTTTTCTGCGCCGCACAGCCGGCACTTTCTCCCGGACATATCCTCCTGCCGGAAAGGATGATCCTCAAATGCAAGGGATTCTACCTTGGTATGCGGTGGTACAGCATAAATTTTCTTTTCCCGCCCGGCGCCAAACAGATATAGGCACTCTGCCTGATTCAGCTTTGGGTTATCGTAACGGGGAATCGGGCTTGGATTCATCACATAGCGTCCATCTGCCATAACCGGATGATCCGCCCCGCGAAAAGCGGAACCGCGCATGAGAAGCTGTTCAAATAAATTGACCCAGATACCCGTATATTCCGCATCTGCATGAAGCTGCCTTGTCACCGCTTCGTGTGCGTCTACGCTTCGCAGCGGTTCCGGTGTGGGAACCTGCAGCACCAACACCTGATCCTCCCGAAGCGGTTCCTCCGGAATACGGTGGCGCGACTGAATAATATTTGCCTCTGCCGAGTCCGCAGTGGTTTTCACGCCGGTGGTGGCGCCAATCAGCCGTTTGATGCTGACCGCATTGACACTGTCATCATTGCCCTGGTCAATCACCTTCAGCATATCATCGGGGCCAATCAAAGACATCGTAAGCTGAATTCCGCCAGTTCCCCAGCCCCTCCCAATGGGAAGCTCACGCGAACCAAAGGGCACCTGATAGCCGGGAATTGCAATCGCATGCAAAATGGAACGTCTAATCTCTCTTTTTGAGCCTTCATCCAAAAAGGCAAAATTGTAATCGTTTTTATCAGTCATTTTTTCCATCTTCAAGGCTCCTTTTCCGATTTCTTAACCCATCCAGTTTGGACTGGAACGTAACATAATGCGGCAATTTCAAATGAGAGATGAAACCGTTCATTTCGAGGCAATCTCCATGCAGCAGCACAAATTCCATATCGCTCGTCGGGCTGTCCAGATCTAATGTCAGAGCACGGTCCAATACAGACATTGCAATTGCCTTGGTATCATTGCGGCCAATGACGCAGCCATATCCCACACCAATGCCCTCTTTTCCCGGGCGGGTACCCATCAGACCCTCTACCTCAGTGATAAAAATGTCTCCGACATACCACCCTTCGCCTTCCTCCAGAGGATAATCAACGATAATCTCCAGACTGCCGTAGCGCAGTTCGCCAATCGTTGGATGCGACATTCCAAATCCACGGATATCGCTATATGCCAATCCTGAAACAAAGCCCGTATCTGCGCGCGTCAGCGTTTGCAAAATCGCACTGCGCGGCGCAGGCAGAGGAAGGTTTTCCATTGTAACGTCGCAGGGTTCTGTGTGGTCCTCCTCAACTTCTTCCAGCAGGCCCTCCTCACGCAAAAGATCCAGTACGCGCGGCGCTTGGTCTGAAAGCGCAGCCGGTTCAGCCTTTTGTGTTTTTTCTTCGAATTCTTTACACCATGCTTTTAGCTCCGCTTCCGCTTCATCCGCCAAATTGAAATTCAGAAGCCTATGTACATAATCGTAGGTAGGACCGAGTATTTGTCCGCCGGGAATATCTTTAAAAGCAGAACTGATGCGACGGCGTATATGCATCTCTTCGCCGCGCACCGTCCGGGACGTATAGTTTCTCGAAAGTGTGCTTCGGTATGCACGCAATAAAAATACGGCTTCCTCCGGACTGCCCTCACACTGCTTGAGCGCCAGCGCAGCGTAATCCGGTGCATAAAAACCTGCTTCCGACATAATTCGGTCAATTAAAAGCCCCATGCGGTCCCGTATTACACCGATTTCGACCGGCATATCTCCAACAGAACGATATTCTTTCAGCAGCTCAATAGAAGCGTCAATTGCCTCCTGACCGCCGGTAACCGCTACATATCCCATTTGCTAACCCCTCCTATTCTTGTTTTTCTGGGCACGCCCATCAAATCTCCCTGTGGGGTGACAAAATAAAGTTCTAAGCCGCACGGAAACTCAAACTCCATTTTCTGGCGTTCCTCAATCCACATCCGTCCTTCATCCGGCAGGGTAATTCGAATCATTCCATCTATGCCTGGGCCGCTCAGTTCCCTCTCTTCTCCGCCTTCCAAACTGTCTGTCATAACAAAAACGGCCGCGCTTTTATGGGGTTCTGCCAGCGTTCCAATCTTGGCCTGAGACAAGATCTGACGGCAAACAGACAGGCTTGTACTTTCTTTCGGCATAAAGATATAGTCCGCTTCTGCCACTGTCCCAGGTTGCCCATAGCTCATTTCATGCAGTTTCTCCTGCAGCTGCGGCGCATCACACACAAAGAATTTCTTCCAGTTATCCAACAGGGTAAGACCAGCCGCTATTAAAGGAGCATTTTTTTCTCCTATCTTTTCTGCATTTTCTGAAATAGAAAAAATTTTTCCTGGCCGGGCCAGCGCATTCATTAACGCTTTAAAAACCTGCTGGCAGTCAAACACCATGTCAAATTGGTTTTCTGTTATCATATTAGGTTTCCTCCCATGTTTTTCAGTTAATAATCCACGTCAAGCGTGTTAAATTGAACCTTGGAAGCGGCATGTTTTTGAATCTCCCGTACCTGCTTTTCAGCAATCACCTGTTCCTCGGCCTTGAGTGCTTCCAGTACTTTTGCTCTCTCAGGCAGGTCCGTTTTACATACTGCATCCAATACGGCAGCGCAAAGGACTTTTTGCGTATCATCACCCGCCATAAGCGCAAATCCTTTTTTCCCTTCCAGCTCAACCAATGCTTCACAGGCCAGCATCTCACCCAGATAAAATTCCGCTTTTGCCACGGTTTCCTGCATACGAACCATTACCAAAGTCTTGGAAGGCTTCCGGATTACGGTAACAGGATACCGCTGCATAATCGGCTCCGCCAAAGACGCAATGGTTTCCTTGGAACATTTTCCTAAAATTTTTGACAGTCTTATCGTTTCCATGAAAAATTTGATCCTCCTATTTAATTTTTCCATTTCTCTCCTTTACAGCAGTAAAGGCCAACTCCATGATGTACGTAAATGCCAGCACTATGACAATTGCAACAACCGCCTGTCCATACGCATATCGCGTCATGCAGTTGGAAATAACATAACCAATTCCGCCTGCGCCTACCGTACCCAGCACGGCAGAAGCGCCAAAGTTATTTTCAAAGCTGATTGACGTCCATGCCAGTATGCTGGTAAATGCCGACGGAAGCACCGCGCTGAAGAAAACCTTAATTCGTCCTGCACCCATTGCGTGCAATGCCTCCAAGGTTTCTTCCGGTACTTCCTCAAAACATTGCGCAAACGAACGCGCAAAAAATGATGTGCTGAAAATGCAGATGCCGATAATACCGGCCGAAGGACCAAATCCCACGCAGATCAGCACCAGCAAAACCCAGATAATAGAAGGAATGGCTCTTAGAAAAGTTAAAACAGCAGAAAGAATTACAGACAGCCACCGAAATGGAGCAAGATTTTTTGCCAAAAATACAGCCAGAAACATCCCGCCAACCATGCTATACACCGTAGCTAAAATCGTAACGCCAATCGATTCCAGTAAAGATGTCAGCGTGATTTGCAGCGCGCTAAAATCAATTTTTGCAAGTTTGCCTACCGCTTCCGGAATGTGCATTACGCCGTCCCACAACTGTGCCCAGTCAAGATTCATAATAAACAGCGATGCAACACCCAATATTGCGAAAATAATTAAAAAATATTTTAAAGTCCTGTCGCGCATTGGGTCTTTGGTGCGAATATGGCCTTTTTTATCCCGAAGCAGCCCGTCTTCCTCGCGGCAGGCCGCCGAAGATGGCGGTGCCACCCCTCGTTGTTTTAGAACTCCAGTCATCTCCGTCATGCAAGTACCTTCTTTCTCAAATAGTTCGTCAGCATATCAACTAAAATAACAACTGCTGCAATCAGCAAGATTACGCCCATTGCAGAGTGATATCGAAACTGTTTGATATACCCCATCATAATCAGTCCAATTCCGCCGCCGCCAACCGCGCCGACCAGCGTGGAAGAACGGATATTTACTTCAAGGGAATAGAGCAGCCACGATATAAATCCCGGCAAAGAACCTGGAATAATCACCTGTGTGATAACAGAAAGCCGGCATGCCCCCACAGACTGCAACGCCTCCAGGCTCTCGTTCCCAACTTCGTCAATCGTTTCGATAAAAGACCGAATCAGAAAACCGCAGGTTGTAATAAAAAGCGCAAGCACACCGACTACATTTCCGATTCCAAATGCCATGATCAAAATAAAGGTCCAGATCATGCTGGGGATATTCCGCTGTATGGATGCCAAAAAACGGATTATTTTTTTCATGCCTTTCCATGGCGCGGTCGTATTGGAACCTAAAAAAGCAAGTATCAAAGATATAATTGCCGAAAATAAGCTTGCTGCGATTGCCATACAAATGGTTTGCAGCAGCCCCTGTGCGATTGTGCTGAAATCGCTGATTTTCGGCGGAAGCAAATCTTTAAAAATAAACAGCCAAAAATTTTCCATTTTGATTAAAAATTCAAAAGGCTGATACTGTGTCTGTATTGTGGCGGCCAAAAACAGAATTGTAACCGCCAAAAAGGCAGCCAGCGTTGCCCGCTTCTCTTTTTTAGGAACGAGGGCAATCTTTTCCTGCTCCTTATGCATGCAAGGCCACCCCTTCCTCCAGTCCGATGGTAAGCTTATCAATTGGCGCATCATAAATGGTTTCAATCATGGAGGCTGTCAATTTATCGGGGACATCATCGAATACAATGCGTCCCTGATGAATCCCTATAATTCGGTCGGCATATGCCATTGCAACATCCACTTGATGCAGATTGACAATGCATGCAATGTTTCTTGTTTTCGCCATTTCTTGAATTTGGTTCATAATGACGCGGGAAGAACTGGGGTCTAACGACGCAATTGGTTCATCGCAGAGAAGAAGCGTCGGGTCCTGCATCAAGGCGCGTGCAATGCCCACTCTTTGCTTCTGTCCGCCGGAAAGCTCCCCGGCTTTTTTATAAATCATATCTTTTAAACCAATCATATTTAAAAGCTGTACGGCTTTGTGCTTGTCTTCCTCCGAATAACGTCCCATCACCGCATTCGGCGCAGACATATATCCCAGGCGGCCGTGCAGAACATTTTGAAATACAGATAAACGGTATACCAAATTAAATGATTGAAAAATCATTCCGATTTTCCGCCGTGCCGTCTTTAGCTCCTTTTCCTTTTGGAGCTTGGCCATATCCTGTCCGTCAAAAAGAATGCTGCCGCCGGTCGGTTCAATCATGCGGTTGATACAACGCAAAACCGTGGATTTTCCCGCGCCTGACGGTCCGATAATTGCAACTACCTCACCGGCATCTACATGAAAGCTCACATCTTCAACCGCTTTTGTCTGCCCATAATATTTTTTTAAATGCACAAGTTCCAGTATATGTTCCATTCTTTGCAATCCTTTCCTTTTGGTGCTTAATCGTTGAGTTTGTATTTCTCTTTCAGGCTTTGCAGGTAATCGTAATCACTGTCTTTTATTTCGATGAAGCGTTCCGGCTCTTTCCCTGCTTCGTCATTGAAAAACTCTGCGTCATCATAACTGAACAAAAATGCTTTTACCTTATCCTTAAATTCCTGTGGTAAATCCTTTTTAATCGCAATCGGATCACTGGGAATCACAGGGGATTCATAAATAATTTTCAAATCTTCAGCTTTGATGTTCCCAGCCGCAATCTGATTTTCCAGGGTAGTGGAAGCAACGGCCGCAGCGTCTACATTTCCTTGGGCAACCGCCTGCATCGCGCCGGGATGGGTGCCTGCATACATCGCAGACTTAAAGAATTTTCCATCTGTGTGCAGGTCATCAAACGTCAGGTTAAGTTCCGGCATAGCAGTTAATATCTCATCCGTTGGAATGATATTGCCCGAGGTGGATTCCGGATCTACAAACGCAAAGGTCTTTCCCTGTAAATCCTTCAGCGTTTCAATTTCGCTGTCTGCCCTTACCACAATTTGAGAAGTGTACCCGCTTACCCCATCTTTCGTACCGCGTACTGCTATTGCTTCCGCACCGGCTCTTTCCCTTGCTGTTACATAGGAAAACGGACCGTATTCTGCCATCTGCGCATTTCCTGTGCGCATCGCTTCTACCGCTGCGCTGTAATCTGTCGCACGGTAGACCGTGCAGGGAATCCCAAGCGCCGCAGTCATATCTGCTGCCAAATTGTCTTCCAGTTTAACGCTCTTTTCTGAATCTTCACCCGGTATCATCACCATTACAAACTTGTCCAGGCCATAGTTATTCTCGCCAGAAGGATTCACGTTAGCCGTCTTTTGAGAAGTGCAGCCCGCCGTCATCATCACGGCCAGTATAAACACCAGTCCTGCCGCCATCATTTTTCTTGCTCTCATACTTAATTTTCCTCGCTTTCTCATAATGTTCCAATTTTACTTTTTATAAGATTCTGCTTTTTCATTATATAGCACCTGCAATTTATTCGAAACCATGGCCGGGTAAAACCTTCGTAAAACTTATGTTACAAAGCGGCCACTTTTGTAAAATTTATTCAAACAAAGCCTCAATCAATTACGGAGAAAAAGCCGTATTACCGCAATAAAAAAAACACGTCTATGGCAATAAAACCTCAGACGTGCTTTTCATTCTATCTTGCTATTCTTCATGCTACGCTTTTCTTTCTGCTGCTTTGCAAGCCCGATTGTCTTCACAAAGCAATTAAGGGTCTGCTCTTTCGTAAGTACACCCGCCTGATAAAGCGTAAAAGTCGTATATACATCATCATTTGCAACCAGGCCGTAAATTATGTCGTACTCCTTTTCCGTCACTCTCACGCTTCGTTATTGGCAAACGAGGGAATTAACATTCCGGAAACTGCCCGCCGTCTGGGACATTCAAACATTGAAATCATATGGAACACATATTCACACCTGTATCCCCGCGAAGAAGAAAGAGCGGTCGCTGTTTTAAACAAAATCATGTAAAAAACGTGTATAAATAAAAACAAACCGCTTCATAAAGCGGTTTGTCAATATTATGGGAAGAGTGAACAATTTAGATATATTTTGCGCCGCAGACGCACTCGCAAAAAGGTGGTAGCGACCGCGAGCCGTCGCGAGGGCGTTTACAACCGAGCAGGCGAGCCGAGCGTGCCTTTTTGCGAAAGAGGAGACGCAGCAGAATGAGCGCACGGTGACTTTTGTAAAAAAGTCGCCGCAAGCGATATGACACTTGCGGCGACGTGGTGGAAGAGGATGGATTCGAACCATCGAAGCTGAAAGCAACAGATTTACAGTCTGCCCCCTTTGGCCACTCGGGAACTCTTCCATATAGAATTGTCATAAAAAGCAGTGAAATCGTGGAGCTGGCGATGGGACTCGAACCCGCGACCTGCTGATTACAAATCAGCTGCTCTACCAACTGAGCTACGCCAGCGCATAATGGTCGGGGTTGAGGGATTTGAACCCCCGGCCCCATGGTCCCAAACCATGTGCGCTACCAAACTGCGCTAAACCCCGTCCTATTGACGGCACTTGTTCAGTATAACACTTTTTTAAATCCAGTGCAAACCGAAAAACAGGGTATTTTTCACTATTTTGTCAAATTAAATTTTGTTTTCTTTAAATTTCTCACTGTAAATGCTAAAATCTATTGTTTTCTCAAAATTGATTTTACAATTCCCAAAATTAAAACCAAACCGCAAACCCCAAAAGCGGAATACATGGTCTTCACCAAAACGTCAAAGGGCACAAACGAGGCGGCAAAAGCTGCGGCACAGAGAACGGCTGCATATTTTCCGGTGAATTTCGGCTTCACCCGCGCCAGCACCGAAACACCGGAAGAAGCGGCGGTGGTGAGCATGGCACCGTAAAGCAAGCCGGCGCAGGCCAGCTTCAGTTTTGGATGCATGGCGCAAATCAGCGCAAAAAAGGGGAGCTGTTCGGTATGAAACGCAGGAAACAGTGTTAAAACCAAAGACAGCAGCACAAGGGGCACAGCCACCAAAATGCCGCCCAAAGCGCCGCCCAGCCCCGCCTGACGCTTCGACTTTGCAATGGCCGCGCTGGGCGCCAAAACCGCCGCGGCAGACACCAGGTTATAGCTTAAATAAAGCGCGCCGGAAAAAGCGGCCTTTTGCGGCCTTCCCTGCTCCAAAAGGGAAAAATCCACGTCTGTGCGGGTCAGCACCACACAGCACAGTGCCACCACGCCCAAAAACATAAACGGCGTAATCACCGCGTTAAACCGCGCCAGGCCGCCCACTCTGTTTTTAATAATTTTATAGCAAATTACCAGAGAAAACAAAGAGCCAATCATGGGCCGAAGCGAGAACTGTTCTTTAAATAGTGTTCCGCAGCCGGCAATCATTATGCAGAAAGATACTACCAAAAACGCCATGCAAATGAAATGCAAAAGGCCGGACACCGCTTTTGGGAACAGAAAATCGAAATATTCTTTTGCGCTGTTTAACCCAAATTCTTTGGCTTTGGAACAAACCGCATATCCGAAAAAAGAAAACAGAAAACCGACAAAAACCGACAGAACCACGCCCCACAAAAAATGGGACGAAAAGAAGCTCACAATCTCCTGTCCGGAGGCAAAACCCGCGCCGAAAACCGTGCCGCAATAAATTAGTGCAATGGATAAAATATGTATCATACTTTTTATCAAGTTATCATCAACTCCCCTGTAATATAATTATGTAAACCAAATGTTTTAACTGTGTTAACGCACCTTTACAGGCACATTACACAGCCCTTCAACAAAGGCCAAAACCTGTTGATAACCTGTTGATAGTGTGCATAACCTTGCCAAAAAAGCTTAATTTCACCATTTTGCTTGTTCATAACCCTGTTGGAAATGTTAATAACTAATGTTAACTAATCGTGCATGGTTTACATAATATTTTTAAAAATCTTTTAATTTTGCCGGTTTCGTTCATAAAAAATTTCCTTCCGGCATCTTGAAATTCAATGGCAGCTATAGTATAATATTAAGTGAGATTGCAAAATATGATGGAGGTTGCCGTGAATATTCATCTGCCATTTACAAAGGATGTCATTAAAACCCTGAAAGCCGGGGATAATATCTCAGTGAGCGGCGTAATGTTCACCGCCCGGGACGCGGCGCACAAGCGCATGGCAGAGGCGCTGGCTGCGGGCAAACCCCTTCCGTTCGATTTGACCGGCCAAACCATTTATTACGCCGGCCCGTGCCCGGCAAAGCCCGGCAGGGTGATCGGCTCCTGCGGACCCACCACCAGCTGCCGCATGGACCAGTTTGCCCCCGCCCTGCTTGATTTGGGGCTGCTTGCCATGGTCGGCAAGGGCGACAGAAACGACGCGGTGGCCGACGCAATCAAACGAAACGGCGCGGTTTACCTGGCGGCAATCGGCGGCGCAGGCGCTTTATATGCCAGCGCCATCAAACAGGCGGACGTAATCGCATATGAGGACTTGGGCCCCGAATCCGTGAAACGGCTGGTGGTTGAGAACATGCCGCTGACCGTGGTGATCGACTGTTTCGGCAACAACCTTTATCGCAGAACCTCATAAAACGCATATCCAAACCCACTGTGCCCCGCTTGCCTGGGCGGCCGGCGCAAGTTAAAATAACTATGAAACAGGCGGAAAGGCAGGAAAAAATAATGGCAAAACAAGTAACGAAAGACACAATCATTGTTGATGTGTTAAAATTAAATCCAGACACAGCGCAGTTCTTCTTTGAAATTGGAATGCACTGCCTGGGCTGCCCGTCAGCAAGTGGCGAATCGATCGCCCAGGCCTGCGCAGTCCACGGTGAGGACGCAGACGCGCTGGTTGAGCGCATTAACGCGTTTTTGGCAGATAACGAATAAGAAAAAAACACAAAAAGCAGCCGTTTTTCTAAACGGCTGCTTTTTTCTTTCCCTTTTTTCAATCAGCAGGCCCGGGGAATTAAAATCTTCTTTCCGCTGCTGAACCGGTCTGTTTCAATGCCGTTGGCAGACTGAATTTTCTCCACCGTGGTGCCATATTTCTTGGCAACGTCCCACAAGGTGTCGCCGTCTTCGGTGAAATAAATTACCAGGCTGGGGCGGTTTTCCTCCGCTTCGTCTGTTTCCACCGCGGTGCATCCGGTAATAATGTCAATTTCACTTTTTTTCAAAACCTTTGCGTTCAGCCCCATGGTGGCTTTCACTTCCGCTTCGTCTGCGCTGAGCTTCGTTGCCGCAATGTCTTCCACCCAAAGGTCGCAGTCGGCGAAAAGCCCTTGGCCGGGAACGTTCTTCTGCCAGTCGAAATCGGTTTCCGTCACGGCGCATTTAATCTGTCCGTCCTCTTTATCCTCCCGATATAACAGGAAAGAAACCAGCGTGCCGCGCATGTGAAGAGCGCCGTCTTCCACGCAGGTCTCCCGCAAAATGGGTTTTGCGGTTACGTTTATCACATTTTTCATCTTCACGTTTTTGGGCATCTCCACCGACTGTGTTTCCGTAAATTCAGTGTTTTCTGAGGTAACATATTCTAACAGTTCCATTTTTTCGGTTTCCGTTTCCATTGCGCCGTGAATTGCGTAGCAGTCGTCGCAAATGGTCTCCTGCACGGTTTTTGAAGCTTTCACCCTGGCGTTTACTAAAATCTCCGCGCTGATAATTTTTGTGTCGCCGTTAATGTCGCCCTTGGCGCTGGCCAAAACGTCCTTCACAGAGAAGATTACGCCTGCGGCACAGTTTTCGTCCACACCTTCGGCCTCCACAATTTCCGTAAACGGAATTTCATGGCACACCAGCTCTGTGGTGTAGCCGTCCTGAGCGGCAGTATAAAGGGTTTTTAAGTGGAGCGTGCCCTTCACCATCACCTTGCCGTTCATAATTTTGCAGTCGCCCCCTGAGGCCCATGCGTCCACCTTTAAAATTTCGTCAATGTCCGGCATGTCGGCAGGCACGGTTAAAAAGTCGGAAACGGTAATGTCCGACTGCTCGTCTGCCACCGGCATGTAAATGTTAAACCGCTTTTCGCGGCACTGCACATCGTCGCCTGTTACAGACGTAACAGGCGCAAAGCTGCGCTCCCGGTATCCGTTAATCCCCAAAGCTGCAATCACCTTCATAGACAGCTTTCTGGAGTTCACAAGGGTAAATCCAATGTGCTCGGTTGAGGCGCAGACAAAAAACGTTAAATCCTCTCCGGAGGGAATGTCCACGCTGTCGGAAAATTCGAAAGATGCGTCCAGCGATTTTAATTCGCAGCCCTCTCCCTCAGAATCCGGACGGTATAAAATCTTGAAAAACACATTCCCGGAAACATAAAGCTTTCCGCCGCGATATTCAGACGACTGCGTCACCACGTTTGCGTCCGCCAGCAAAATCTCGCGAATGTCGGGCTTAATGTCGGGCACAATGATATCGCCCTCCACCATAACGTTAGAGTTCAGCTTCACGTTTCTCTCGGTTAAATTTATGTTTTCCTTTTTTATTTCCATATACGCACACCTGCTTTCTTAATTTCTTGTTAAACTGTATGCGCAAGAATATAAATATATTCCAAAAATAAAAAAAATCCGGCCAAGCAGCCGAATTTTTTTATCGTTTGTTCTCCTCCCGGTTCACCATGATAATGCCAACGGTAATCAACACCAGCGCCGCCAGACTTTGCAGGCTTGCCGCCTGGGCCCCTTCCTTTAAAATAATTGCAGAGAGAATGGTTCCGAAAACCGGAATGGCAAAGCTGTAAACCGTAACCGAAGCCACAGAGTTATATTTTAAAAGCAGCCCCCACAGGCTATATGCCGCGGCAGACAAAAACGCCAGATATAAAATCAGCCCCGCGGCAGGAAGCGTAAGGGAAAACCGCCCGCCCAGGCAAAGGCCGATTGCGCAAAGCGCCAGCCCGCCGAGAAAAAATTGCCAGCCGCTTAACGTAAACGGGTGCTCGTTTTTTGCATAAATTTTAATCAGGGCTGAAGAAAAAGCATAGGCCACGGTAGAAAGAATGATAAATCCTTCGCCGGCAAGCCGAAATCCGCTGCCAAAGCTGCCCCCGGCCAGATTAATGATGATAACGCCCAAAAATCCCACGGCTGAGCCAGCCACTTTTTTCACGGTAAGCCGCTCCATTTTAAAAACCAGCGCCGCCACAAACAGGGCAATGAACGCGTTCGCCCCCTGAATTACCGCGGCGCGCACCCCGGTTGTGTTGGAAAGCGCCACATAAAAGAAAAAATATTGCACCACGGTCTGTACCAGGGCCAAAACACAAACGGAGGGAAACGTCTTTTTCGTGGGAACCAATTTTCTGTGAAACAACAGGCTCCCTGCCGCCACGGTGATAATGCCCGCCAGGGTGAATCTTACGCCGGCAAACAAAAGCTGTGCGCCCACGTCGGCGGAAGAAATGCCCAGCCAGTCATACCCCGTTTTAATACAGGGCGAGGCGCTGCCCCACAGCAGGCACGACACCAAAGCCAGCAGGCACACGTTTATTTTATTTTGAAGAACCTGCTCCTGGGACTTCCTCATAACACGTCGTTCTTCACTAAATCTTCATAGGTTTCGCGTCTTACAATCACCCGGGCCGACCCGCCGTCAGTCAGCACCACCGCCGGATTGGGCAAACGGTTATAGTGGCTGGCCATAGAATAGTTATAGGCTCCCGTGGCCATCACTGCCAAAATGTCCCCCGGACGAACCGGCTGAATCGCTACGTGCTCGCCTAAAAGGTCGCCGCTCTCACAGCACTTGCCCGCCACGGTGACAACCTCTGTCTTATCGCTGCCCGCCGCTCCGGCGTTTAAAAAGTCATACTCCGCCTGATACAAGATATAGCGCGGATTGTCCGCCATGCCGCCGTCAACGGAAACATACGTCCGAACACCCGGAATTTCCTTCACATTCCCAACGGTGTAAAGGGTCACACCTGCAGGGCCGATAATGCTCCTGCCCGGCTCCATTAAAATGAAAGGCAGCGCAACGCCATGCTTTTCCGCCTCTTCATGAATCACGCGGCTCACCGCCTCCATAAACGTTCCATAGGGCAGCGGATCGTCCGCCTCTGTGTAAGAAATGCCAAAGCCGCCGCCTAAATTCAGTTCGCGCACATCTGCGCCGCACTCTGTTTTAATTTCCTTAATAAAGCCCATCATAACAGACGCCGCCTCGCAGAAAGGTGCTAAATCAAAAATCTGCGAGCCAATGTGGCAGTGAATTCCGCAAAACGCAATGTTTTCCGCACAAACCGCCTTTTTCACAATGGCAAGCGCCTCTCCGGTTTCCAGTGCAACGCCGAATTTCGAGTCGATTTGCCCCGTGCGGATAAAGTCGTGGGTGTGGGCGTCAACCCCGGGCTTAATGCGGAACAAAACAGAAGCCGTTTTGCCCTTTTCCTTTGCCAGACGGCTTAAAGCGCTCAGTTCCTGCTCATTGTCCACAACAAACCGGCCCACGCCAAAATCCAGCGCCATGCGAAGCTCGTCTTCCGACTTGTTGTTGCCGTGAAAATATACCTTTTCCATGGGAAAACCGGCCTTGTGCGCGGTATAAAGTTCCCCGCCGGACACAACATCCAGCCCCAGGCCCTCCTCGTTTGCAATTTTTAACACGCCGCCGGCGCACAGAGCCTTGCTGGCATATAAAATCATTCCGTTTCCGTTATAAAACTTGTTCACCGAGTCCACATAGCGTCTGCAGTTTTCACGGATAACCGCTTCGTCCAGCACATAAAGGGGCGTGCCGAATTTCTTTGCCAAATCAAGGCTGTCGCAGCCTCCAATGGACAGATGGTTTTTCTCATTCACATTTATATGGTTAGAAACAAACATAAAATGCCTCCTTGTCTACCGTATTCTGCTATTATTTTAACAAAATTTTTGCAATGTGTCAATTTATATTTGACTTTTTAGCGTTTTGTGCTACAATTAAAAGTTGGAGATCATAAAAAACATGAAATATATATATCGGAGGAATTTTTTTGGAAAACAGCAACAACATTCGAAACATTGCCATTATTGCCCACGTTGACCACGGCAAAACCACATTGGTGGACGCAATGTTTAAAAACAGCGGCATTTTCCGCGAAAACGAGCAGGTGGCAGAGCGCGTAATGGACTCGAACGACTTAGAGCGCGAGCGCGGCATCACCATTCTTTCTAAAAACACCAGCGTCATGCACGAGGGCGTGAAAATTAACATTGTGGACACACCGGGACACGCCGACTTCGGCGGCGAGGTTGAGCGCGTGCTGGGCATGGTTGAGGGCGTGCTTTTGGTGGTAGACGCATTTGAAGGCGCCATGCCCCAAACCAGGTTTGTTTTAAAAAAGGCGTTAGAGCTAAATTTAAAACCCATTGTGGTAATTAATAAAATCGACCGTCCCCAGGCCCGGTGCGAACAGGTAATCGACGAGGTGCTGGACTTGTTCATCGACCTGGGCGCAACCGACGAGCAGGCGGACTTTCCCGTGGTTTACACCTCGGCAAAACAGGGTATTTGCGGCCTGGAACAAGACGATTTAAAAAACGATTTAACCCCGCTTTTTAACGTGATTTTAGACTATGTCCCCGCGCCGGCAGGCGACCCCGAGGGTCCGCTTCAGGTGCGCATTGCCAACATCGACTATGATGAATATATCGGCAAAATCGCCGTGGGCAAAATTGCCCGGGGCACGGCGCGCTATAACCAAACCGTGGCGCTGTGCCACACCGACGGCACAACGTCCAACGTGAAAGCCGGCAGAATTTACACCTTTGAGGGCCTCGCAAGGCAGGAGGTGCAAGAGGTTCCGGCAGGGGACATCATCTGCATTTCCGGCCTGGGAGACATTAACATTGGCGAAACCATCTGTGACACCGGCTGCATCGACCCCCTGCCCGTCATTGAGGTGGACGAGCCGACCATTTCCATGAACTTCATGGTAAACAACAGCCCCTTTGCCGGACAGGAGGGCGAGTTCGTCACCAGCCGCCACATCCGCGACAGGCTGTTCCGGGAGCTGGAAACCAACGTGAGCCTAAAGGTTGAGGAAACCGACAGCGCAGACTGTTTTAAGGTTTCCGGCCGGGGCGAGCTGCACCTTTCCATTTTAATCGAAACCATGCGGCGCGAGGGATATGAATTTCAGGTATCGCGCCCACAGGTTATTTTTAAAGAGAAAAACGGTAAAAAACTGGAGCCTATGGAGCGTTTAATCATCGACGTGCCGGAGGAGTTTTCCGGCAGCGTCATTGAAAAGCTGGGAATCCGCAAGGCGCAGATGGAAAACATGCAGCCCACGGCAGACGGCTATATGCGTTTAGAGTTCACCATTCCCTCCCGTGGCTTAATCGGCTACCGCAACGAGTTTTTAACCGACACCAAGGGCAACGGCATTATGAACTCCATTTTAGAAGGGTTCGACGAATTTAAAGGCGAAATGCAAACGAGAAACCGCGGCTCCATGATTGCGTGGGAAAGCGGCACCACCGTGGCCTATGGCCTGCTGAATGCAGAGCTGCGCGGCGCGCTGTTTTTAGGCCCCGGCGTTAAGGTGTACGAGGGCATGATTGTAGGCGAAAACGCCAAAGGGGAAGACCTTACGGTAAACGTCTGCAAAAAGAAGCACGTCACCAACATGCGCGCCTCGGGCAGCGACGACACGGTGAAGCTCACCCCGCCCATCAACATGAGCTTAGAGCAGTGCTTAGAGTTCATTTCCGACGACGAGCTGGTTGAAGTTACGCCGAAAAGCATTCGCTTAAGAAAACGGATTTTATCAAAGTCCGACCGGGACAAGCTGGCCGGAAGAATGAAAAAACAGGGCTGACGGAGGACAAAACGTGATTTACCGCAAGCTTTCGGAACAAGAAATTTGCCGGCAGCTGTTTGCCGGGTTCCAGCGCCGCCAGGTTGTTACCAACTGCTGGCGCAAACAGGACGGGCAGTGGCAAATTCAGGCCGCGCCCTTCATCGACCAATGGAGCGAAGAGGACTATGCCTTTTTGGTCTCCTGCTTAAAAAACACGGTTCAAACAGGGGGCGTTGTGTTCGGCGCATTTTTGAGTGAAACGCTCAAGGGCTTTTCCTCGGTGGAAAGCCGGCCGCTGGGAAAGGCCCGCGACTATCTGGACTTATCCAGCCTTCACGTGTCGGCAGAACTGCGCGGCCGCGGAACAGGCAGGGAGCTGTTTGCCCGCGCCGCAGAATGGGCCCGGGAACGCGGCGCGAAAAAGCTTTATATTTCGGCCCACTCCGCCGTGGAAACCCAGGCGTTTTATAAAGCGCTGGGCTGTGTGGAGGCGGAGGAATACAATCCGGAACACGTGGAACAAGAACCGTTCGACTGCCAAATGGAATTTGTGCTGTAAAAATAAAACCCCCGCTGCGGAAGCAACTTCGCAGCGGGGGTTTTATGTGCTTTAAGCCAATTCAAACTTGTCGTGAATGGCTTTAATCGCTTTGTTTTCCATGCCCTGGTCAATCAAAACAGAAACCTTAATTTCCGAGGTGGCAATCATATGAATGTTGATGTGCGCGTCGTAAAGCGCCTCAAACATTTTTGCCGCAACGCCGGCGTTTGTCACCATGCCCGCGCCCACAATGGATACCTTTGAAACTTCGGTGTTATAGCTCAATTCGCCGTAGCCGATAAGGTCTTTGTTGTTCTCAATTAAATCAAGCGCCTCTTTTAAATTTCCTTCCGACACGGTAAAGCTGATGTCTTTCGTGTTTTCCCTGCCAATGGACTGAATAATCAAATCCACATTAATGTTATATTTTGCCAAAAGGGAGAAAATGCGAAACGCCTTTCCCGGCGTATCCTCTATGTGGCAGAGGGAAATCCTCGCAACGTCGTTATCCTTTGTCACACCTCTGACTACCATCGATTCCATATTAACAACCTCCTTAACAAATGTTCCCTCCGCACGGGTAATGCTGGAACGAACGCACATGTTCACATTATATTTTTTTGCCATTTCCACCGAACGGTTGTGGAGCACATTGGCGCCCAGACTTGCCAGCTCCAGCATTTCGTCAAACGAAATTTCCGAAAGCTTCTTCGCGTCGGGAACAATCCGCGGGTCGGTGGTGTAAACCCCGTCCACGTCGGTGTAAATTTCGCACAAATCCGCATGGCACGCCGCGGCCAGCGCCACGGCCGACGTGTCAGACCCGCCGCGGCCCAAAGTGGTAATGTCGTCATATTTATTCAGGCCCTGAAAGCCCGTAACAATCACAATGCGCTTTTTGTCAAGCTCGGCAGACAGCCGCTCTGTGTCAATCTTTTTAATTCTGCTGGCAGAATAGTTCGAGTCTGTCGCAATGCCGGCCTGCCACCCGGTGAGGGAAATCACAGGAAATCCCATGCTTTCAATGGTCATGGCTAAAAGAGAAGCCGAAATCTGCTCGCCTGTGGAAAGCAGCATGTCCATCTCACGCTTGGAAGGATTTGTGTTCACTTCCCTTGCTTTTTCAATCAAATCGTCGGTGGTGTCGCCCTGAGCGCTCACCACAACAATCACGCCGTTTCCGGCCTTGTAGGTGTCGGTCACAATTTTCGCCACGTTCTTTAAACGCTCCGTGTTGGCAACCGACGTGCCCCCAAATTTTTGAACAATTAAACCCAAATTCAAAACCTCCTGTTAAATCACCTTCACGCCCTCGTTGTCCGCATCCAACAGCTTTACGGTCCAGGTGGGGTGGGCTTTTTGCATATATTCATAAATGTCTTCATAAAAAAGTTCCGCGTCGTCGGCCTCCACAACCGAAACCAGCGTTGGCCCCGAGCCGCTGATATAGGTGCCCAAAGACCCGTAAGACTTTAATTTATTATAAATTTTCGGATATCCGTCAATAAACACTTTGCGGTAAGGCTCGTGCACCCGGTCGTCCATGGCGCAGAGCAAATTCTCATAATTTCCCGAAACCATGGAGGCAACCAGGAGCGACGCGTGGGAAATGTTAAACGACACGTCCCGCCGGGGATAATAGCCCGGCAGGGTGTTCCGCGCCTTTTGCGTGGTCACCGCATAGTCGGGAATGAGCACTAAAAATTTTAAGTCGCCGTTCATCTTGTGGGAATAGTAAAAAATTTCGTCCTTCTGAAAAACCGAAACGGTAAACCCGCCGCTCACTGCGGCGCACACATTGTCAGAATGGCCCTCAATCTGCGTGGCCATGGCCATAATCTCCCGGGAAGAAAACGGTTTTCCCGAAAGCTCGTTGGCGCACGCCAGGCCGCCCACAATGCAGGCGGAGCTTGAGCCTAAGCCCCTGGTTACGGGAACCTCGCTGTTTAAAACAAGCTTTAAGCCTTTGGGGCGGTAATCTGCCTTGTCGAACAAATATTTCATAGACTTGTAAACCAAATTTTTTTCATCGGTGGGAAGGAACTCCTTCGTTTCCGCGTCCAAAACCTCAATGCACAGACCCGATTCTGTCTCTTCCGCCTCTATGTAATTGTAAATGGACAGCGCCAGCCCAATGGAATCGAACCCCGGCCCCATGTTGGCAGAGGTACCCGGCACCCGCACTTTCACCTTTCCCATCTTTTTCCCTCCCGGTTTCGTTTCAGCTAACTATCAGATGTCCCCCGCCGCATGCAGAAGCGGGAAACGTCTTCAGCGAGGTTATAGAATTCGGATATACGCACACTTTCCGCCTGCTGTCTGCATAAAATCCTTCTCTTTCATTTCGCCGGTGGTGAAAACCGTTTCGCCCTCCAGCGTTCCAATCACGTCCACGCCGGGCAAATTCTCTGCCAAAGCCTTATTGGAGGTGCGCACAAAATAACAGTAAACACATTCGCCTGGATTTTGCATAATATCGCCCTCGGCCTCCGACCAAATCACCCATTTGTTAATGTGAATGTGCTTGGCCGCGTCAATCACGTCTGCCACAACGGCGCTGGCGGTGGGCAGCTTGCCCGCGCCCCGGCCGTAAAACATCACGTCGCCCAGCGAGTCGCCGTGAACCAAAATGGCGTTAAACACGCCGTTTACATCTGCAAGCTGACTGTCTTTTGAAACAAGGCGGGGCGCAACAATGGCCTGCACCTTGCCGTCCGGCCCAACCTCCGCCGAACCAATGAGCTTAATTACATAGCCAATCTTTCCGGCAAAAAACACGTCTGCCGTGGAAATTTTTGTAATGCCCTCGGTGGGAATGTCATGGTAGTCTACAAATTTTCCGGTTGCCAAAGAGGCCAAAATCGCAGTTTTCCGGCAGGCGTCGTGGCCCTCCACGTCGGCCTCGGGATTGCGCTCCGCATAGCCTAAGCTCTGGGCCTCCCTCAAAGAGCTTTCAAAGGTCGCGCCCTCTTCAAACATCTTGGTTAAAATAAAGTTGGTGGTGCCGTTTAAAATGCCGTGCACCTCGTCAATTTCGTTGGCGGTGAGGCACTGGTTTAAAGGCCTGATAATGGGAATTCCGCCGCCCACAGAAGCTTCAAAGAAATAGTTGGCGTCGTGCTCTTTTGCCAGGCGAATCAGCTCTGTGCCGTGGGTGGCCACCAGCTCCTTGTTTGAAGTTACCACACTTTTGCCCTTTAAAAGCGCAGATTTTGAAAACGAATAAGCCGGCTCTAAGCCGCCCATTACCTCAACAACAATAGAAACCTCGTCGTCGTTTAAAATGTCGTCAAAATTTTTGGTAAACAAATGCTTTTCCGGGTGGTCGTCGAACTCCCTGATATCTAAAATATATTTTATTTCAATGGAATCCCCCGCCTTTTTAGCAATGGACGGCGGATTTTTTTTCAAAATTTCATAAACGCCGGAACCGACGGTGCCATATCCCAATATTGCGATTTTTACCATGAAACAAGCCCCCTTGTAAATAATTACATAATTGTATTATATAGCACTTGAGATTTCAGGTCAACACTTTTTTGTAAAAACTGTAAAAAAAGCGCGGATTTCACAAAATCCGCGCTTTTTTTCTCAAAAATCTTGTCTTTTAGCCCAGTAAAACCGCCTGCACATCAGCCGCCTGCACGTCACGGGGTTTTTGACCGCTTTTCGCCGCGATTGCCGCAATTGCGCCTGCCGCCGCGCCTGTTCCCACACAAATGGGCATTACCCTGAAATTGGAATGTGCCATGTGCGTGCCTGAAATGTTCCTGCCAGACAGCACCAGCCCGTCTATGCGCTTCGGAATGAGGCAGCCAATGGGAATGTCGTAGCCCTTCTGCTGGCTAAAGTGCTTTTGCGCCCCGGTTTCGTCCAGCCCGCTGCCCGAAATGTTGTGCACATCAAAATTAAAGTGGGCGTCTTTCACCACCCAGTCGGGAAACTGGCGCGCCTCTAAAATATCCTGCTCCGTCAGCCTGGCCATGCCCTCAAAATGCCTGGTTTCCCGCACGCCCATAAACGACGCAGACGTGATTAAAAAGCAGTTTTCAAAGCCTGGAACAAATTCCCGCAGAAACGCCACAATCTTTTCCATCTGCTTCCGGCACACAACGGTCGCCTTTGTCAGGTCGCCGGAGTCGGTGCCGTCCGCCCCTGTCACGTTGGTCATGTTTACCGTAACAATGCCGGGCAAAATGTTTTCATACAGCAAAACATGGCCCGCCGGATGGGGCAAAAGCTGTTTTGCCAACGCCTGCAGCTCCCCTTTTTCTGTTTCCACCAGCGATTCAAAAGAGCCGGGAAGGGCTGCGTTTTCCACATCCACGCCGCCCACCTTAAACATCAGCGTCATGGGCTGCATTTTTTTGTCGTTCTCACGGCCCAGCTGAAACTCCGCCCCGGCCCGGGCCGCCACATCGCCGTCCCCTGTGGCGTCTACCACCGTTTTGGCCAGAATTGCCTGCCTGCCCGCCTTATTTTCCACAATCAGGCCGGTCACCGCGCCGTTATCCGTAATTACATCACTGACAAAGGTATAAAGCATCAGGCGTGCGTGAACCTCCTCCAGCATTTCCAAATACAGCGTTTTCAGTTCCTCGGTGTTGATCAGCCTTGTCTGCACGCCCTGATACGCGCCGGGGTTCCGGTCTGCACTGCGCCTTAAAATTTCGTGGTAAAGCTTGCTGTCTGCCCGGCCGACCCAATGGCTCATCAGGCCGATGGTAGACATGCCTCCCACATCTCCCCCCTGTTCTAACAGCAAAACGGAAGCCCCGTTTTTCGCCGCGGTATAGGCGGCTGCAAACCCGGCAGGCCCGCCGCCTGCCACCAAAACGTCGACCTCCGCCGCAACGGGAATTTCCCGTGCCTTTTCTGTGTAAGTCTTCATGTTTCATCACTCCTTGACTTTCTTTCCCCTCTATCATATAATATACACAGCGCAAATTCCTTTGAAATCCTGCAAAAAAACTTTAAATTCATGCAAGGAGATGGCTTTATGATTTTAGAACTGGAAACCGCCGTGGAAAACTATATCCGGCTGCTTCGCGCAAAGGGCTATTATGTCACCTTTTGCTTCCGCCGCGACACCGGCTTTTGCGCCCTGCCTGCAAAATATAACATTCACTACCACCCCTATTGCCTGGCTTTAAAAACCAGCCCTGAAGCCTGGGACCAATGCATACACAGCCAGAAAAAGGTGTATGAGCGTTTGAAGAACGGCGCATTTTTCGGCATGTGCCACGCCGGGGTAGAAGAATTTGTGTTTCCCATACCGGGAGGCGCACAGCAGGACAAAATCATTGGTTTCGTCAGCGTCAGCGGATTTAAAACCCGTGAAACCGAGGCGAAAAAGCGGGTGCGCCGCGTTGCAGAAGAATATCTCATCTCCAAAGAAACCCTTTTCGGACTTTACCAAAAGCTTTCTCCCCAGCCGCCTGAATTTGCCTCGCTCCGGGCGGAAATTGAGCCGCTGTGCTTTCTGCTGTCATACCTTTCAGCGCTTACCGAAAGCGACGGAGCCGACAATTCCGAGCGTTCCCTCTACAGCCGGCTGCTGACCTATGTAAACCGCCATTTTGCAGACGGCATCACCCTGCGGGACATCAGCAAAAACTGTTTTTGCTCCCTTTCCGCCGTAAGCCACGTGTTTGTAAAACACCAGGGCGTGCCGGTGATGAAATATATTCAGGAAAAACGCCTCACCGAGGCGAAAACCCTGCTTTTAGACTCCGACTTTTCTGTGAAAACCATTTCGGAAATGACGGGTTTTTCCGACTCGAACTATTTCATTGCCTGCTTTAAAAAGGCCTATGGCCTGCCCCCGGCGGCCTTTCGAAAAAAGTCGAAAAAAAGCGTTTAAAATTTGTTCATGAAAGTTATTAATTTTATTTACAAATTCTATGAAATTTTGTCACAAATTTGGGTTATAATAATCTTAGAAACAAAAAAGGAGATGGTTTCAATGGGAACCATAAAATGAAGCGTTTCAATGAAAAATAAAAATAAAATGAATTGGAGGAGATTGTATGTTTGATTTAATTCCATTTGGACGCAAGGAAAAAGATTTGTACCGCTATTTTAACGATTTTGAAAAGAGCTTTTTCGGTGACTCAGGCAGCTATCTTTCTGCCTTCAAAACCGATATCATTGACAAAGACGGCGCATATGTCCTGCAGGCGGAGCTGCCGGGATTTGCCAAGGAGGATATCCATATCGACCTAAACGGCGACTATCTCACCATTTCGGCAGAGCACAAGGAAGAAACTGAGGACAAAAGCGGCCAGTATATCCGCAAGGAACGCAGATTCGGCTCGTTTGCAAGGAGCTTCAATGTTTCCGACGTGGATACCGATAAAATCACCGCAAGCTATAAAGACGGCGTTTTAGAGCTCTCCATGCCGAAGCAAACGGAGGAAAAAGCGAAAGTAAGCCAGATTGAAATTCAATAATCCCCTCACTTTAGATACCCCATTTACCCCCCATTTTGAAAGCGGGCCGCCAAACAGTTTGGCAGCCCGCTTTTTCCTGTCTTTATTTTGTTTAACGTGCGTATGCACAGATGGGAGTGCAGTTTGTAAGGTCTTTCCACATCATAACCTTCACAGTGTCCCCCTCGCCAGGCGAAAATTCCGCCGGAACGGTTTCTTCAAATTTTCCTTCTTCAAACACCGCGTCGGTTACAGCAAACGACGTGAGCTGCCCCCCATTGTAGGAGGCGTAAAGAATTGTTGCAGACGCCCCGCTGCAGCCGGCAGTCACTTTTCCTGCCGCCGCGTCGTAGACGATATAATCCGTTGCCGCGCCGACGGTGAACGTTGCGCGGTTGCCGATTAGGCCTGCGGTGCTGATGGGGATAATTTCAAAGGTGATATCCTGTCCTGCCGCGCAGCTTGGCACAGTAAATGCCTGGTCCGGCGCAAAGGTGCCATAGTTGCGGATTTCGCCGCCGGGAAGCACAGAATATGCCTTAATCACCGTTGCCGCCTTGTTTTCTTCTTCGCTGTATTTCGGAACATAGGTGTAGGAAAGGGAAATTTCACTTCCCGGCACCGCTGTGCCTGTGGCGGAAATGTCTGCCACATCTGCGTCCAGCCCATTTTTCAAATCATCCATCAGGTTGCTGTTGCCCATTTCCTCAACCTTAAAGTCGTCCAAATAAAGCACCGTTCCTTCCGGATTGGTCGATTTATTCACACGGAAATACAGCATTGGGCGCCGCGGCACAAGGTTGGCGATGCTGGCATCTTCTTTTCCCTCAATCCGCGGGAAGTTCACTTTATACCAGCCGGAAAATTCTTTCCAATCGTTAGAAATTGTCCACTCCGTCTTAGCATTGTCAAAGCTTTCAGGGCCAACCATATATTCAAAGTTGGGCACCTTATAAACTTCTGTTGTTCCGGGGTCTTTATTTGTGTATCTGTCAAAGATAAGGGAAATCGGAACTTCTGCGTTTTCCTCCAGCCCCTCGGTTTTTGCCTTGAAGCTGATGCGGTAAAGTTTGCCCTGCTCGAAGGTAGCACTGGTTTTCATGTCGCCGTAATTGCCGGTGGAGGTCATTTTCATGCTCTGCCCCTCGCCGCTGGCCGTGTCAGTGCTGACTTCGGCCGTGGCATTGTTGGCAGTCCAGCCCGGGAACGTCTGCGTAACCTCACCGATGTTTTTAAACACCTTTAATCCGTCACCGCTGATTTCCATGTCACCGTTGCCGATAACACCTAAGTCAAACACCTGCAGCTTGTCAAATCCAAACGTTCCGGCACCTGCCGGGTCGTCGGTTGCATACGTGCCTTCCTCTGCTTTTTCAGGACAGATACGGAAGCCCACATGGAAGTTGTTGTTGTCATATGCTTGATATTCATAATAGTAGTAATACTCTACCTTTGTCCACTGGCCCTTAGGAATAACCGCAGGGTACACACTGGGATAACCGCTTGTGAAAGAGTTTTTATCCTCCGGATCCCTTTTGGTAGCGTAAATAATTTGCCTAATTTTTGCGGTGTCGCCATATAAGCCCTCGTCGCCTTCAATTCCATCATAGCGGAACCAGCCCGAAACCTTGTAAAGGTGGCCCATTTTCAGATAGACGTTACTAAATGTTGAGTCTGCAAAATTCTTGCCGTGGGTGCCCTTGCCATCCGTTACAACGGGGCTTAACACCTGCCTGTAACCCGGCGAGCAGTCGTCGCTGCGGCCGTCTAATTCACCGGTAACAGAGGAAGTGTCATAATCGTCATTTATCACGTAGGTTCCCGCCGTGCCGGTGTTCACACCCATTCTGTCGCTGTCAGGATATTCAAAAATAAAATCGTCAATCTGATAGTCCAAAACTGTTGCATCGGGGTCTGCCAATGCCTGAATGCCTGCCTCGCCGGTAACTCTCAGGCTCACCGTTTTCAGCTGAATGCTGCCAATGGACGCGCCGCTGCCGATAGACATGGCGTCTTCCCATTCAATGTCCTTTTCCACCTTCACCCACTGGTCTTTCACCAAAACATTTGTGATGTCATACTGTTTCCAGCCGGTGCTGGAATACGCCTCGCCAACGGTAACATCGGTTCTGTTTCCTGCATTCGTTACAATTCCGGTGCCGTGAAAAATAAAGCTGAACACGTTACAGTTTTTTCCGTTAAACTGGTCTAAAATTTCAGAATTCAGCTTCACCCATGCAGACATATGAATTTTCTGCCCCTTAGCAGGCGCCAAACCTTCGCACGCATATGTCATGTCAAAAAATCCCTTGTTCTTCTGGTGCACCTGAAGGCTGCCCCCGCTGCCGTTTACACCGCCTTTTGCAATACTTACGGTTGCCCGTG
Source organism: Congzhengia sp. (assembly GCF_037235575.1). Lineage (NCBI taxonomy): Bacteria > Bacillati > Bacillota > Clostridia > Eubacteriales > Oscillospiraceae > Congzhengia > Congzhengia sp. Next base: position 73,775 of record NZ_JAXUNN010000025.1, read on the forward strand.
ATGCATCCGGCTTGTTAAGCCCGTTTAAACTTTCCTCTGTCTCAAAGGTTTCAAACAAATAGGGATAGCCCTCGTTGCTTCCCAGCGCTGAGACCTGCATCAAGCCTGCGCCAAGCAGCATTGCGAAAGACAGCACCGTTGCTAAAAATTTTTTCATATTCTTTCCTCCTCGCATATTTTGTTAATTTGCACAAATATTAAAAATTTTCTGAACCTTATCTGTACTAATTATATAATAAACAACAGAAAATTGCAACACAAATCTTGCACGGCGTCCCTGTTTTTTCTGCGAAAAGTTGTATTTTTAAATGATTTTTTCCGCCTCCGCAAACCCTTCATATTCGTTTAAAAAGTCCTCTGCGCTTTTGGCGCAGTAAAGCCCGGCCTTTCCGCTGCCGTCAAACCCAATGGTAATGCCCAGATTGCCGAAATATTTGTCAATAATCTGCACCTTTAAAAACAGCTTTTTCGGCTCAATCCACGCCGCTGATGCGGCGCACCGGTAAAAATGCCCCTTGGTTTTCACCGTTCCCACTTCGTCTGCATACCCCTCCTGGGGAAACGCACCAAACGCATTTTCACACATCCGAAAGGCAATTGCTTTGTCACCCTGGGCGTTGGTAAAGCCGAATTGCCCCCCGCCGTTACCGTCGAACTCCAGTTTGAATTTCGTAATCCCCATGGGATTATCCCGCACCGCAAACGTCACGCCGTTCACTTCCCGCTCAAAATCGCTGTGTTTGCTGCCCTTTGCCGCCGCAAGCGTTAAGCCGGCGCAATATGCATCCAGCCGCTCCTGCGAAGCGGCATTCTCTGCCAGAGGGACGCCCTGCATGCTGTCTGCAATGTGGGTAAAAAACGCTTCAAATATCACGTTCTTTGCCAAATTCTTGCCCTGATTGTCGCCGTTGTAAACCAAAATCAAGTCTAAATCGGGAACGCACACCGCAAACTGACAGCCCATGCCGTTAAAAAAGAACGAGTTTCGCCAGGTGCGCCAAAACTGGAATCCATAGCCCTGGGTGTCAAAATCGTTCAAACCCCAGGGGTTGTTGTCAATCTGCTTTGCCGTGGCTTCGGTCACATAGCGTTCATTTAAAATCTGCTCGCCGTTCCACGTTCCGCCGTTTAACAGAAACCGCGCAATTTTCAGCAAGTCCCGGGGCGTGCAAATCACGCCCGAGTCCCCCCACGAATGGCCGCCGGGGCATTTCAGGCAAAACGCCTCTTTTGAAACGCCGATTTTGTCGAACAGCTTCTCTCTCAAATATTCCATAAACGGCAGTTTTGTCAGCCGTTCAACCAGCGCCGCTAAAACAAACGAGCCGCTGCTGTCGTAGTTATAAATTGTGCCCGACGGCCGCGACTGCACCCCGTCATTTTCAAAATAAAACCGCACGCGGTCGTCCGGCGCGGCGGCAAACCAGTTCTGCGCCGGCTTTGCCGTTGCCATCATCAGCATATGGCGAACGGTCTGATTTTTCAGGTTTTCGTCCGTTGCCCGTTTTGCCTCCTCGGGAAAATACTTTGAAATTTTGTCGTCAAGGCACAAAAGCCCGTCCTGCTCGCAAAACCCAACCGCAATGGAAACAATGCTCTTGCTGACGGAATACATCCGGTGGCCGAAGCTTTTGTCAAAGGGCGGCCAGTAGTGTTCAAAGAAAACATCCTCCCCCCGGGCTAAAATCACGTTGTGGGTCGAAAGATTTCTGTTTTCAAGGCTCTGAACAAACTTCAGCACCTGCTCTGAGGAGATTCCCGCCTTTTCCGGTGATACATGGTTCACGTTCTTGCCCTCCTAAATTCGTTTTATTTTTGATAAACCCGAACCCAGTCAATCACATACCGCTGAGGAAAAACCGTGGTTTCGTCCGGCGCGCCCGGCCAGTCGCCCCCAACGGCCAAACTCAGCAAAACCCGGTGGGGTTCGGTAAAATATTTCTTGTTTTCCTCTGTTAGCTGCGTTCGGTAATATTCCCGCCCGTCTAAAAACCAAATAATTTCCGTGTCCGTCCACTCTGCGGCATATACGTGAAATTCGTCGGATAACGTTCCGCTTAAAAGCGTGGTCTTTCCGCTTTCCGAGTAAGACGTTCCCTGATATTCCCCCCAGTGAATGGTGCCGTGGCAGGTGTTTTCCCGGCCTGTGCCGCCCACCATTTCAAACACGTCAATTTCGCCGCCCGAGGGCCAATAGTTTTGGTCCCCCATGGTCCAAAACGCCGGGAGCAAGCCCTGCCCCCTGGGCAGCTTTGCCCGAACCGCAAACACGCCCTGGTGAAACGACTTTTTGTGCCGTGTGGTGAGGCTGGCAGAGGTATATGCAAACCCCGGAAACTTGCTTTCCTTTCTGGCCTCTAACACCAAACACCCGTCTTCCATCCAGGCGTTGTCTTTCGTATAATATTGCAGCTCGTTGTTCCGTTTATAGCCCTCTTCAAAACTCCACACGGTTTCGTCCACCGCGCCTGTTTCAAACTCGTCGCTCCACACGAGCCGGTATTGGCCCGATTTTAACAACACCCGTTCCGCTATGCTGCTGCCGCAAAGAAATTGCCGCAGCAAGCTTTTTGCCGGGTCTTTATACATAGAAATCCCGCCTGACGCGCCCTGGTTTTCCGCACCTGCCATGCTTATGCCAAAACCGAACAAAACAACCGCCGACACCGCCGCGCAGGCCCTATGCCCGAATTTCATCTGCTTTTCTCCTTCAACAAAAATTAATCCACCGTGCAGTCGTCACCCACAAAGTCGTCGTAAACAATGTTTGGAACGTCCACGTCGTAAAGCTCAATGTGGTTTTTCCCGGTAATGCGAAGCAGGTTGTCCACCATGTCTGCATAAACGCCGTTAATTTTAAAGTTAAACCCGTGAATATCCCGCATGTTGCACACCGCCCGGTAGGGATAAAAATGCTCCCCGGGGAACAGGGGCGTTTCAATATAGTCCGGCTTCCGCACCTCTTCAATGGGATAGGGCGCCTGCCTGGGGTCAAACTTCACGTTGCAAAGATAAATGTTGTTATATTCCAGTGTTTTCCCGCAGCCCACCGCCGCGCCACCGTCAGACCGCATTGTGATGTCTGAAATGGTAATGTCCTGCACGGAAGACACAAGCTCCACCGCACACGCGCCCCGGGAAACCACGTTTTTCACCGACATATTCCGTGTTTCGCCAAGACGCGCCGGGCAAAACCCATAAACCGTTTCCCCAATGGACACTGCCGCCCCGGCGCGGTATGAGGCGCCCTCCCGGGACAAATCGGTCACGCCGTCCACCAACGCGCCGGAAAGCAAATTCCCGTCTCCGTTTACAAAACGGACGTTGGAAAACACAGAACAGTCCGACCGCACGTTTTTAATATAAATATCCCGCACGGCACTTGTGTTCACCAACGTGCCGCTGCAAGGCGGCGTGCTGCCATACTGCGGTGAGCTGCCACAATGCGGCGAGCCGCCCCCGGAAAAGGTGGTAACCTCCACAGTGTCGCCGAGGGTGGCTCCAAAAATGTTTTCAACGGTCACACTGTCACAGCCGCAGGCCACTGTAATGCCCTTTGCGTTTCCCGGCAGCTCGCCGGGCAGCACCGGCGCCAAATCATTGAAAAACCAAATGTCACGAATTACGGCAAGTGAAACGCCGCGGCACAAAATCCCCCGGGTGTGCCGATTTTGAAGGGAGAGGCCGCAAACCGTAACCTGCCTTGCGTTTTCAATGAAAATCAGCGGCCGGCCGGCCTTTTCTCCGCCGCTTATGCAGGCGTTTCCCGTTCCAACAAGACGAACCCGCTCAGCCGGCGTTTCCTCCCCGCCGCAAACGTCAAACCCGCCGTCGCCTGTTAACTCCACCTGGCAGTTATCCAGCTCCAGCACAAAATCAGAGGGAATTGTCACAGGCGCGTCCACAACCCAGCGGCAGGCGCCTGCACCCCTGTTGTAGCGGGGAATTACCGTTTTGTTCAGCCCCGTTTCCTTTGCCAGGTCGATGGCTGCCTGAATACGCGCCGCGTCTGCCGATTCGTTGTTTTCCGGCTGTGTGTAACCCAGTTCATATATGTCATGCATAAAAAATCTCCATTCTGCCGCCCTGCGCCGGCTCATACAGCAACGAAATCTCTATATCCACAGGGCAAAGAATGATAAGAGATTTTTTCGCCCGTGTGCGTTTCGTCCGCAGGACGATAATTTCGCACGGGCAGTTAAATCCGCCGGAGGCATAAATGTGAACGGAACTTTCACGTTTACGCTCCTTTACTTGTTTCGAAACTCCTTGGGCGACCTGCCCGTAACCTTTTTAAAATAGTTTGAAAAATAGCTGATGTCGCAAAAGCCCACCTCCTGAGCGATTTGCGTAACCGAAAAATGAGTGGTTTCCAGCAGCGTCACAGCCTTCGCAATGCGAATATTCAGCAAATAACTGCGCAGAGACATGCCGGTTTTCGCCCGAATTAAACTGTTGATATAATTGGGGTGATAGTGAAACAGCTCGGCAAGCTGGCTGTTTGTAATGGCGCCGCTAAAGTTTTCATGCAGATAAGAAATGATTTTATCCGCCGCAGAAGACCCCGAACCGCTTGCCCCCTCAGACAGAAAACGCGCACATTCCGCCAGAAACAAAGAAAGATATGCGCCGGCGGCTGCATTGGAATAAATCAGGTTTTGCCCGAACTCACTGTGGGCTTTTAACAGCAAATCTTCAAACCGGCCCATGCCAGAAATTGCCGCCGCCCGGTTAAACGCCGAAGCGTCTTCAAAGGTGACGCGCTCTAAAACATTGCTTTCCACAAATTTTTCCGGTGAATCCGGGGGAATGGGAACGTCGTGCGCCGCCTGCCGAAAGGTGAAATCAAAGTTCACGGCAAGCACCTTTGCGTCCTCAGCCGTGCGCAGCACACGATATGTCACGCCGGAAGGAATGACAATTCCGTCCGTTTCGCGGAGAACGTGCTCTTTTCCGCCGGCAAACACAGAAACAGACCCTTTTTTCACATAAAACAGCCGGCAGTCGTAGGGACAAAGGAAAGGCCCCGTGTCGTTCGGCTGCAAAAATCTTGAAAACCGCACAAAGGGATGAATTTCACAAAACCGCACCGTTTGCCCTCCAATCTTTGATTTACACAAAAATAACTTGAAATCATTATAGATTATAGCACGCTTTTGTTATATAATCAAGAAAAATTAAAAAAGAAAGGTGTAAATGATACATGATAGAACGACTCACCCCAAGAACTGCCAAAATTGCCATTTTTGCCGTGGCCCACGCCACCTACTGGGACCAGTTCCCCGGCCTTTATGAAAAAATTATGGGCTACCACGCAGATTTGGTTGCCAAGGTGCGGGCAAACGGCGCAGAGGTTCTCGATTTCGGCATGGTGGACAGCTCGGAAAAAGCGTTTTCCGCGGCGGAAAAAATAGCCGGCTCCGGGGCCGACCTGCTGTTTTGCAACATGGCCACCTATGCCACCTCGTCTGTGTTCGCCCCCATTTTAAAAGAAACAAACCTGCCCATGGTTTTGGTGGCGCTGCAGCCGCGAAAGGCCATGGACTACACAAAGGCCAGCACGTTCATGCAGCTTGAAAACGACAACATCTGCTCCGTGCCGGAGTTCACAGGCGTTGCAAACCGTTTGGGCAAGCCGGTGACAGACGTAATTCTCGGCGCGCTTTACGACGACAAAGAGGCGGAAGCAGAGCTTTCCGAGTGGTGCGAAATCGCCAAGGTGCTCCACAGCTTAAAGGGTGCGCGCATTGGCTTAATGGGCCACGTTTTAGAGGCCATGTACGACATGCACGCCGACCCCACGGCGGCCTTTTCCGCCTTCGGCGTGCATGTTCCGCTTTTAGAAATTGACGATTTGCTGACAGAATATCACAAGGTAACGGAAGCAGAAATCCAGGAAAAAATCAAGCTGATAAAGGCCGAGTTCGACATGCCGGAGCCAAAGTCCGACCCCGTTACCAAAAAGCTTACGGAGGAGGACTTAATTCAGTCCGCCAAATCTGCCTGCGCACTGGACCGGTTCATAAAAACCTACAACCTCACCGGCCTGGCCTATTACTACGAGGGGCAGGAGGGTTCCCTGGCCCGCAGCCTGGCCACCACGCTCATTGTGGGAAACTCCATTTTAAACGCCCAGGGCGTGCCCATGTGCGGTGAATTTGACTTAAAAACCTGTATTGCCATGCTGATTTTAGACCGCTTAAACATCGGCGGCAGCTTTGCAGAGTTTCACCCCTTCGATTTTAACGAGGATTTCATTCTGGTGGGCCACGACGGCCCCCACCACATTGCCATTGCGGAGGGGAAACCAATTCTGCGCAGCCTGATTAAATTTCACGGAAAACCCGGCCGCGGCGCGTCGGTGGAATTTAAAATTAAAGAAGGCCCCATCACCATGCTTGGCATTACCCAAACCGCCGGCGGCTCGTTTAAGTTTGTCATTGGCGAGGGCATTTCCAAAAAGGGCGCAATCCCGCCTACCGGCAACACCAACACCAGAGGCTTTTTTGCGCCCACAACAAAGGAGTTCATAAAAAAATGGGTCATGGAAGGCCCCACCCATCACTACGCGCTGGGCGTTGGCCATCACGGAAAAACGCTGGAAAAAATCGGTAAAATTTTAGGAATTGAAACTGTGTTTGTAAAATAAAAGGAGGACTTGTTCATGGTAATCCATACGGAACCGCCCGAAACGGCGGACAGCTTCCGCGCAGACTACGCCGCCGGAGTGGAACGGTTCATAAAAGAACAAAACGCTTTGGCGAAACAGGCCCGCACCGCATTTATGCCCCCGGAGAACTTTCCCGCAAAAATAGAACATTACCGGGAAATGTTTTTGCAGATGCTGGGCATTTCCCGCCTGCCGGACAGCGGCAGCCCCCAGTTAAAACAGGAGTTTTCCGCCGCAGATGATGTGTGCAGCATTTACCGCGTAACCGTCACCGTTTTAGGCTGCATCCCCTTCTATGGCCTGCTGATGGTGCCCCACGGCGTTTCCGGCGCGGCAAAAGCCCCGCTGATCATTGCCCAGCACGGCGGTGGCGGCACGCCGGAGCTTGCCGCGGACTTTCACGGCAAAAACAATTACGGGCACCTGATTCAAAGGCTCCTGGCCCGGGGAGCGGTGGTGTTTGCGCCCCAGCTCCTTTTGTGGAACCAGGGAGAAACATTCGACACCTGCCCCGGCCACAAGGTGCCCTATGACCGCACTGTGACGGATGTGAACTTAAAGCGTATGGGGCTCAGCATAACGGGGCTTGAAATTTACTGCATTTCGCAGTCTGTCACCGCCCTGTCGGCCTTAGATGCAGTTGACGAAACCGCCGTTGGCATGGCGGGCCTTTCCTACGGCGGATATTACACCCTTTACACCATGGCGGCTGACACAAGAATAAAGTCCGGCCTGGCCTGCGGTTGCTTTAACGACCGGGATTGCTATCCCTGGCAGGACATGACCTATTTTCAGTCCGGCACAACGTTTCAAGACGCAGAGGTGGCGGCCCTGTGCGCGCCCAGACGATTGTATGTGTCCATCGGCGAAAAAGACCCGGTGTTCACTTTTCAAACCGCCCTGCCCGAAGCAAAGCGGGTAAAACCTTACTATCAAGCCTTCGGCGCGGAACAAAATTTTGTGTTTGAAACCTGGAGCGGGGAACACACCGTAAATCCTGCGCCAGACGGGTTTGACTTTTTGTTTTCTGCATTCAAATAAAAAGAAAAGGAGAAATAAAAATGAACACACCCATTTACGCCTATTACTTTCCTAACTGGCACGTTACACCCCAAAACGAAATCTGGCACGGCAAAGGCTGGACAGAGTGGCAGTGTGTAAAATATGCCACGCCGCGCTTTCCCGGTCACGTACAGCCAAAGGTGCCCCTGTGGGGCTATGAAGACGAGTCCGACCCAAACGTTGCGGCAAAGAAAATTGCCTGCGCGTTAAAATTCGGCATCAGCGGTTTCATTTTCGACTGGTATTGGTATCCCGAAATCGGGCCATACCGCATTGACTGCCTGGAAAAGGGCTTTTTCGGCGCGGAAAACTTTAACGACTTCCAGTTTGCCGTGATGTGGTGTAACCACACTCCCATTGCCGCCCATCCCTCTCCTTACTTTTTCCGCAATCAGCCCCTAACCGCCGGCAGCGTAACAAAAGAGAGCTTTTTCGACTTAACCGAGCACTGCATTCACCGCTACTTTAAAATGGATCAATATATCCGGGTAGACGGCAAGCCCTACTTTTGCATTTATTCCCTGAGCGAGCTGGTCAACTCCCTGGGTGCAGATACGGCAAAAAACATAATTTCCGATTTTAGAAACCGCGCACGGGCGGCCGGCGTGGGCGAGCTGACGATTGCCGTGTGCGCGCCTGTAAGCAACGAACCGGGACAGGAGAAATTCGGCCGGCTCTGCAAAGAAATCGGCGTCGACATGCTCACAACTCACGCCTGGTATAAATCCCATGAAAATGCGCTGACCTATGAGTATAACGATTACATTGAACCCACCATAGACCGCATGAAGTATGTGCAGAACACCTGGGGGCTTCCGCTGTGCCCATCAGTAATGGTTGGTGAAGACAACAGCCCCAGAACCGTGCAGTCAGAAATTTTTGACCCTGCCCGGGGATACCCCTACTCCCCCATTGCGGTGAATAACAAGCCGGAATCTGTCGGAGGCGCCGTGTCGAAAATGCTTGAATGCATGCATAACGGCACATTTCACAACGCGTTTTTAGTAATCGAAAGCTGGAACGAGTGGACGGAAGGAAGCTATTTAGAGCCCTGTGAAGAATATGGATATCAAATGTTAGAAGCCATCCGCAGCGCGGCTTCTCAAACCTAAATAAAAAAACGCCCTGGCGGGCGTTTTTTTGTTGACACAGCCTGCATTCCGTGCTAAACTTTAGGCGAGGTGAAAAGCATGAACATTGAAAAACTGGATAAAAACATGAAAGTAAACACAAAGATACAAGAAAAAAACCTGTGCGTTTACAATATTGACGACGAACCCTTTGAGCTTTTAGGCGTTCAGCGGGACGGCGACATCTATGTGCGCATGGATTTAAACGTGGCAAAATCGGTAAGCCAAAGCGTTTACGACCTGGCAAAACACACCTCCGGCGGCAGGGTGCGTTTTAAAACGGACTCGAAATTTATCGCCCTGTTCTGCAAGGTTCCGGCTGTGGGCACCATGCGTCACATGCCGAAAACAGGCCAGTGCGGCTTCGACGTGTTTGCCGACGGCATTTTTACCACCTTTGTTGCGCCGGACGACGAAACACCGGAAGAGTTTGAAGGAATTCACTACTTTCCCGACAAAAAAATGCGGGAAATCGTCATTGGCTTTCCCCTTTATAACACAACAAACCACTTATATTTAGGCCTTGAAAACGGGGCGGCTGTTGAAAAATGCCCGCCTTATGAAAAAAAAGTGGTGTTTTACGGCTCCTCCATCACCCAGGGGGCCTGTGCCTCCCGTCCCGGCAGCAGCTACCCTTCCATAACGGCCCGCAGCCTGGGGTGGGACTTTTTAAACCTGGGATTTTCCGGCAACGCCAAGGGCGAAACGGCCATGGCAAACTACATAAAAAACCTGAAAATGGACGTGTTTGTGTATGACTACGACCACAACGCGCCAGACAGCGCGCATTTAGAAAAAACTCACAAGCCGTTTTTCGACATTATCCGGGCGCAAAACCCCTCGCTCCCCGTAATTTTCATGTCGCGGCCAGACTTTCACAACGGCTCTTTGGAGGACAACATAAAACGCAAAGCCGTAATATTTAACACCTTTGCCAAGGCTATGGCTGACGGCGATAAAAACGTATATTTTATAGACGGCAACTCCCTCTGGGGCGAATATGGCTACGACTGCTGCACCGTAGACGGCTGCCACCCCACAGATTTGGGCATGTGGCGCATGGCGGAAATGGTGACAAACACCATCCGCAGAATAAAGTTTTAGGAGGGTTCTCCATGGCGAAACGTTTGCACCATCACTTTGAGCCGGAAAAAGGCTGGATAAACGACCCCAACGGGCTGGTGTTCTTCTGTGGAGAATACCATGCGTTTTTCCAGCATAATCCCTACGAGCCGAAATGGGGACCCATGCATTGGGGCCACGCGGTCAGCCGCGACCTCATTCACTGGAACGAGCTGCCCATTGCCCTCTCGCCCGACCAGCCTTACGAAAACAGCGGCGGGTGCTTTTCCGGCGGCGCTTTGGTGAAAGACAATGTGCTCTATGTGTTTTACACCGCGGTGTCAGAGGAACTGGGGCAAACGCAGTGTTTGGCAATGAGCCGCGACGGGGTGCACTTTGAAAAATATCCCGGCAATCCAATTATAAAATCTTACCCCTCAGACGGCAGCGAAGATTTCCGCGACCCTCACGTTTTTGAATACGGCGGCGCCTATTTCATGGTAATCGGCTCCGGTAAAAACGGCGTGGGCAAAATTTTGCTCTACCGCTCGGAAGACTTAACAAACTGGGACTACCGGGGCGTGCTGTTTGAAGGAGCAAAATATGGCGGTGTGCTGGAGTGCCCGGACTTTTTTGCGCTGGACGGGAAATTTGTTCTGATGTTCTCGCAAATGGGCCGCAAAACCCATTCTACAGCCTTCATCACAGGGCAGTTCGACGGGGAGCGGTTTTTGCCCGAAGCGGAATTTTATCCCGAAGCCGGCCCTCATTTTTATGCGCCGCAAACCTTCCACGACGAAACCGGCCGCAGAATATTAATCGCCTGGCTCTATTCCTGGGATAAAACGCCGGATGAAACCGTGCCCTACGCCGGGGCGCTGACCATTCCGCGGGAAGTGTTTTTCTGCCCGGGAAACGGCGCGCTTTGCACCTATCCCGTAAAAGAAGCCTGGCCGCTTTTTGCAAAAAGCGACGAGCATGTTGAAATTTCAGAAAACTGCGTAAAAATAAAAACAAAGAAAGACGAACCGCCCTTACGGTTCAGCGGCCATGTAAAACAGGTAGACATTTTGGCCGACACCAAAACCATTGAAGTTTTCATAAACGGCGGCGAATCCTCATTTTCCTACTGGTTTTAGACGAATAAAAAGCGGGCCTGTGAAAGGCCCGCTTTATTGATATCAATCTTATTCAATTACCTTGTCGCGCACATCACCTGCCGGCGCGGTTTCGCTTTCCGGCGGCTCTAATTCCTCTTCCCCGCCGATTTCGTCCACCTGCCGGGCGTAGAGACGCTGCCCCTTAATTCCTGTGTTGTCCAGCGCCGCACAAACAGCCGCAAACTGTTCTTCCGTCAGCCTGCCGGCGTCTGTCATGTTCCTTGCGGCAAGCTCAGAAACTGTACGCCACTGGGAAAAGTTTGCCCCTTTCGTCATTAGACACAGCGACCGGAAACAAAGCTCGCCCAGCGCACCGGTGTCCACCCCGTTGGCGTTCATCTGATACACGGCGTGGGAAACAACGGTGGAATAGCGGTAACATTCGGCAATGTCTTTCATCTCCACGGCACCAGAAAGCTTCGTTACAAACCCGCTTTCCGGCGCGGCCAAATTCCTGCTTCCATGAATCCAGTCTGCCGTGCCGCCGGCAAAATGCGCTTCGCAAAGCTCGCCGAACACGTCGGCCAGCCCCTCCGCCACAGCCGCGTTTTCACTGAAATTGCGGGTGCCGTCAAACTGGGCAACATGATACATCACACCGTGGGCAAATTCATGCGCCGCCACATTTACGTCCAGCTCGCCGGAGGTCAGGTCCTCCCGGATAAACATCAGCACATCGCCGGAATACAGCGCCTTTTCCGGCGGAAGCTTGTCTTTTAAATATTCATTGGAATTTAAATATACCTTAAAATTCCCGTTTTTCCCGTTTAAACCCGCATAGCCAAAGCTGTCTTTAAAATAGGCATATGCCCTGTCCACAGAAGCTTTCGTTCCGGCAACATAGGCCGACATGTTCCCTGCGTCAATGTCTTCCCTGCGAATTTCCTCCAGGGCGCTGGTTTTTGTTTTATCGTTCCAGTTAAATTTGTCGTTCACCGTAAACATGGTCATGGCAGATTCCGCAGCCGACGGCGGCACGCTGCTGTCTGCTGCGGGAACCTCCGCGCTGTCCGTTTCCGGCAGCGCCGCTTCCTCCCCGCCGTTTTCATAGCTCGACGTAGCGCAAATATAAATTCCCGAGCCTGCGTCGGCGTCCACAAACGCGTCATACGCCACATATTCGCCCTTTTCGTTGTAGCCCGACACGTTGGAAACATAGGCCAAATAGGTTTTCCCCTCAAAATTGCAAACAACCTTTTCCGCAACAGTGACGTTTGCGCCCTCGGTTATGCGATAGTCGCCGGACAGCTTGTTCACATATTCACTCACAGCGTTCGAGGCGCCGCCGGCGTCTAACGCCGCGTTTAAATCCAGACCGTCCGTTTCAACAACCCTGCCGTTTAGTGCGATTGGTGTTCCGTTTTGTGCTGCCGCCAAAACTACCTCGCCGCCATAAACCTTAAGTCCGCCGCAGGTCTGGCTGAAGCGGTAATAGGTGTCGTTGCCAACGGCTGTTTTGCTTTTCATCACAAAGCTTGTGTTTGCATCCGTTATGCTAAGCTGATCTTTCACGCTGTGAATGGCATCTTCCGCCGTGGCCCCGTCTAAAATTTTTACCTGGGTAAAGCCGCTGCCCAAAAGCGTTTCTTTCACCTCGCCCGCCACGCCGGAGGTAGCCGGCGCGGAAGACACCTCGCCCCCCACAGGCTGAACCGGCTTTCTTTGGTCCTTCAAATAGTTCATGCCAAACCAAACGCCGGCGGCACAGGCCACAATAAGAATAACAGAAACCAGCACGCGCCGTTTTCTGTGTTTCGACTTTTCCCTCATTTCTGCAATGCGGTCTAACTCGTCGTGCAGTTCCGGCAAAGCGTCAATCATATCCGCGGTGCCCTTTTCCTCCGGTTCAACAGCGCCGACAAAAGCCTCCTGCTCCTTTCCGCAGAATTCACAAAAATTTGCGCCATCCTTTAACTCTTCGCCGCAAAATTTACATTTCATATGATGTTGCCCCTTTTCTTTTTCATCAGTGTTCCAACTTATATTTTACCAAATCGGACACGTTCTGTCAAATAAAAAGTCCCCACCGGCCCGCAGCGGAAAACGCAACGTTTTTAATGTTAGAAACCATGCTGCCCTCGCTGCTCATTTTGGGGCGGGTGGTAATCCTCTTTTCATACGTTTCATCGAAAAACGCAGTTTTAAAAATTTTAAAAATCCGTTCCCGCTCCTTTTCGTGGGCATTTCCAATGCGAATCAGCGCCATGGCCGCCTCTGATACGAACTGAAAATATTCATACCGGAACCCGCTGATTCGATACCGCGCGCCGTTGGAAAACCGGCCGGAATATGCGTCCCGCAAAGGCTCGTTTTCGTCTGTTATGATCTCTGCCAGCGTGCCGATTGCCGCAGTGTCTGCGAACCGTCCCAGATAATAAATTGCCATGGCGCCCCGCTGCTCGTTGTTTTTCCGGCAGTCCCGCAGCATCACCGGGTCCCGCGCCGCGGCCATTTCCCGAAGCAGTTCAATCGCGCCCTTGTCCCCTGTGGCAGACAGCGCAAAGGCCGCGTGTTTTTTCGTGTTTTCGTCTTTTGAAGCAATTAACTGATATAAAGCCGGCCTTGCCTTTTCCCCCATGCGCCTGGCAGACCAAATGGCCTCGCCGGGCGTTAAACTAGAAAGCGGCGCAGCCAGCTGTTCAGGCTCGGTAATCCACGAAACGCCGCGGGGAACAAGCTCGTTCCCGTCGCAGTCAAAGCGCCCGTCCACCCGCACGCCGCGGCAATATGCCTCGTTTAAGCATCCGCTTTTTGTAAGCATTTGCTTCAGCTCGCCATAAGGAATTTCCGTAAGGGGGCACCCGTGCTGAATGGAAAGCGCGGCAACACACGCCGCGGCCTCCCCTGCTTTTTTCATGTCTAAAATCATTCGGGACAGGCTGGAGATGTTCCTGTCAACGCCAAATGCCCTGCAGGCGCACAAAAGCCCGTCATAACCTTTCGGAATCAGCGCCCGAAACGGCATGGGCACCGTCAGGTTATAGGCTCCCAGGTTTGCGCCCACCGTCCAATCACCCAGGGTTTCTCCGTCAAAGGCGGTGTCCCAGCCGTGCTTGTCTAAGTCCGAATAGGAGTAGAACATGGGCGTGTCGGTCACGGTTTCTGCAAAAACGTCTTCCAGCCGAACGGTTTCCTCCGCTATAATGCGCCGTCCCTCCCGCACGCCAATTAAGGGCATATGTGCCACAAAGGTGCCGGCCCGGTCCTCCGGCATTTCATAGGAACGGGAAAAAATCAGCGCCTCGCTTAGGCTTTTGTCGTCCCGCTGGTCCACACGGCCAAAATCGAAGTTGGTTGTGCGCACAGCGTTGTTTTCGTCTACCATCACGCTCACCATGCTATAGGGCTGTGTCAGTCCGTCGGCCTCTCTGCCGAACTCCATTTCGCACCCTGCCATAAAGCAGGCCGTTCCGTCCCCTGTGGCGTCAATCAGCACAGAGCACGCAAAATCCTCCATAATTCCGCCGGTTAAAACCCGAGCGCCGCACACCCTGGTGCCGCTTAAATAAATGCCGCAAAGCACGGTTTCATACATAAGCTTCGCGCCGCTTTCCTGCAAAATTTCCTCTGTCACAATTTTTCTGCTCTCCAGTACCGTTTCCGTGTGACTGTTTTGATATTCCTCCACCCGCCGGTCGAATTCTGTGTAAAGCCCGCCCGGTGTTCCGAAATAATAGCCCCGAATTCCGCCAATGGTGGTTGTGCCTCCCGGGCAGGTGCACTGTTCTATTCCCAAAACCGAAAGCCCTTTTTGCCCTGCGGCGGCCGCGGCCACGCTGCCGGCAGTTCCCAGTCCGCAGACAATTACATCAAACCGGCGGGAAAAGCAAACGCCGTCTGCCGGCACGCATTTCACCGCTCCTTCTTCCATAAAAAAGCGTTCCATGTTAAAACATTCCCCTTTCCGCAAACCGAACTCCTGCGTCAAAAGCCAGCAGAGGATTTTGAAAACCGCAGGAGGGCATTTGCACAATTCCTCCCGTTTCAAAAACCCCTGTTTTCTTCGGCGTTAGTGCAAAACAGTCTGCCGACAGCCCCAGGCGAAAGCCTGAAAGCTCGTTTTTTAAAACATCGCTTAATCGCTGCCTCGCTTCTGGATAGGTGCAGTCCTTTTCCACGGGCAGCTTTACGATATAGCTGTTTTCAAACGCGCCGAACAGCGGCTCTAACTGCACTGAATCCGGCGCAGCGGCCCCTTTTGCCGCCGGGCGCACCCATGCGTGAAACGATTTTTTAAAAATGTTGCCCTCCTCGCACAGCGTGTTAACAAGTTCGGTTGCCCGAAAAGTGCGAAACCCCTTCACGCCGTGGGTTGTAACGCAAAACCCGTCCGCCTCCGGGCGAATATCCACAATGCTGGTGTTGAGCAAAACGTTTTTGTTTAACAGCTTTGCGTTCAGCAGGCTGGCACAGTCGAACAGGCAGCCTTTGCCCCGGTGCATTGCTCCCTTTTCCTGAAACTGCTGATAAAACTCAGCAGCTTCGGTTGTGAAAAGCGGCTCGCCGTAGCCGGTGCCAAATGCAAGCGCACCTAAAAATTCGTGCCCTGCCGAGGGTTTTGGCTCAATCACCAGGCAGTCTCCGCCGGACTTTGTCAGCAGTCCTGCGGCGGCAAATGTGGCGCCGAGAATGAGTTTGTGATATGTCATAAGCCTGCGGCCTCCTTTTTTTCTTTCTATTATAGCACGTTTTAAAAATAAAGCAAGACGATTTGCCTGAACCTTATTGACAAATTCGGCATTTCTGATAAAATAAAACACAAAAGAAGGGGGCATCACCATGGGCAAACAACATAAATTTTGCGGGAAGTGGATAACGTGCGAAGACATGGCGGCCCTTCCCGCAATCAACGTTTTTCACCGCCAGCTTGACGGCAAAACCGTTCCGGACAGCAAGTTTCAAAACAAACACATGCTGTTTCGGAAAAAATTCATTGCCGAAACCACAAAAGGAACAACATTGTTTCTTTCTGCCGACGATTATTATAAGCTTTATATCAACGGCCGGTTTGTCACCCAGGGGCCCTGCCCGGGCTACCCGTTTCACTATTACTATAACGAACTTGATATCAGCGCCTATTTAAAAAAAGGGGAAAACACCATAGCGGTGCACGTATTTTACCAGGGGCTGATTAACCGCGTTTGGGTCAGCGGCGACAACCGTTCCGGTCTGATTTTAGACATTGTTTCGTGCGGGAAAACCGTTTTGTCCAGCGACGAAAGCTTTCTTGCCTCAGACCAAACCGCATTTTCCGCCATTGGCAACGTTTGCGGACTCAACACCCAATATTGCGAGCGTTTTAACGCCGGCCATCCAAATGTGCTGTTTGATCAGCCGGACTTTGACGACAGCAATTGGCGCCCTGCCGCCTTGCGCGCGTTTCCCGACTATACACTCTATTCGCAGCCCACAAAACAGCTTGTGTTTGAACCCATCCGCCCCGCCGCCTTAAAGAAAAATGAACAGGGTTACCTTATTGATTTTGGCGCCATGTATGTGGGGTATCTTTCTTTTTCCGCTTCCGGTTCCCGCGGCAGTGTGATTGCCGTGAAAAGCGGGCAGGAACTGTGTGACGGCGGCACGGATGTTATGTTTCATCTTCGTGCCAACTGCGTCTATAAAGATGAAATGGTGCTTTCAGGAAACAGAGACTTCTACTGCCAATTCGATTATAAATCTATCCGTTATGTGCAGCTTGATTTGCCGCCGGACTGCGTGCTGGACGAAAACAGCATTTGTCTTACCGCCCGGCATTATCCGTTTTGCGAGCAGGCAGCATGTAACACAGACGACCCGGAGCTTCATGCGGTATGGTCGCTCTGCGCCCATTCTTTAAAATATGGCGTGCAGGAGGTCATTCAAGATTGTATGGAGCGGGAAAAGGGCCAGTATGTGGGCGACGGCTGTTTTACCAGCCTGTCTTACGCGCTGCTCACAAAAGACTTTTCCATCATGGAAAAACTGATAGACGACGCATTGCGGTCACAGTTTGTAAACAAGGGCCTTTTAACGTGCACCACCTGTTCTTTTATGCAGGAAATAGCTGAATATCCGCTGATGCTGGTTATGCTGCTTTTCGCCCATTATCATATAAAAAAGGATAAGGAATTCATTGCACAGCGGTATGACGCACTGCTGGACATTTTAATATTTTATCAAAAATCCTACGGAAAAGCAGATGGCCTGCTCTATGATTTAGACAAATGGTGCGTGGTGGAGTGGCCGCAAAAATGGCGGGACGGCTATGACGTTGACTTGACAGAAGGACAGATTTGCCGCGGCACCCACAACGTGATAAACGCCTATTTCATTGGCGCGGCAAAGGCGCTGAACCGCTTAGCCTCCATTGTTGGAAAAAGGCCGGCTTTTGACACGGTATTTTTAACAGACGCATATCGAAACGCTTTTTACGACCCGGCGCAGGGCTTTTTCTGCGACAGCGCCGAATCCCGCCACATCTCGTTTCCCTCAAACGCCACAGCCTTGGCGTTTGGCCTTTGCCCGGACCGTGCATGCGAGGAGCGCATCATTCAAATGATGGACAAACGGCGCCTATCCGGCTGTATGCTGTTTATGACGTTTGCGGCCTTTTGCGGTCTGGTGCGGTGCGGCAGACGCGATTTGGTTTATGAGATGATGAAAGACAAAGGCGGTTGGCTCAGAATGATAAACGAAGGTGCAACCGCCACCTTTGAGGGCTGGGGGAAAAGTGAAAAACACAATATTTCTCTGTTTCACCTGTGCCTGACCTATCCGATTGTCTTTTTAACAGACTGGAATATGGAACAAATTTTTAAATAAAAAGGAGTATGCAGCATGTTTTCAGAAAAGTATGTTGGCACAAATCAGCTAACGCAATCCATCAAAGGCGGCTTTTCCATAGTGCGGCCCCTGTCCGACAGGGACTATTGGGAGAGCATAAAGAAAACGGCATATCAGCAGGTGACAAGCTACATAAACGGCATTGGCGCGTTTGATTTTTCCCTGCCCGCCTCCATGTATCTGGATTTCGTAAGGAACGGAAACCGCACCCGGTATGAAGGCGTGTGCTTTGAAAGACGAAAGGCCCTTTCGGCATATGCCCTTTTAGAGGCCATGGAAAACAAAGGGAACTACACCGACAAGGTTTTGGATTTTACCTGGCTGATTTTAGAGGAAACCACCTGGTGTGTTCCGGCTCACGGTTATTTAAGGCCGGAGGCGGATGGGCTTCCCAATGACGAGCACCCCTGCCTTGACTTGTTCCAAGCGGAAACAGGATGTTTGCTGTCGTTTGTGTTGCGCCTGTTTCAAGAAAAATTTGAACAAATCAGCAAAAACATTGTCCCTCGTATCAAACGGGAAATCGATATTCGTGTTATCGATAATTTTTTAATCCATGACGACTACTGGTGGCAGGGCTTTTTAATACGTAAAAATGAAGACGGCAAGCGCTATGTGGTGAACAACTGGAACCCGTGGATTTTGTCCAACGTGCTGCTGTGCGCCGCCGCAGTCACACCGCCGGGCGAACGGCTGCAAAGCTTGGTGGAAAAGGTTATGCGGTCCTTAGACAACTATGCAGACGCCTACCCGCAGGACGGCGCCTGCGACGAAGGCCCCAGCTATTGGAACAGGGCCGGCCTCTCCCTTTTAGACTGCGCCTATTTTCTGAACCAAATTACCGGCGGCTATGTAAACGAATTTGAAAATGAAAAAATTAAAAACACCGCCGAATATATCACAAAGGTGCACATTGGAAACGGCTTTTTTGTAAACTTTGCAGACTGCTCGCCCCGCCTCGCCGCAAATTACGGCACAATTTATAAATATGGCAGGCTTCTTGGCAGTGAAACAATGGTTTCATTTGCCAAAGAATGTTTTCGTCTTGACAAAAGCAATGCGTTTACCCTGTGGCAAATGCCCCGGGCACTTGAGCTTTATGAGGCAATGCCCGCCCTCTCACACCTTTCTGCGCCTGCCCGGGCCTTTCAAGACGTATATTTTTCCAGCACCCAGGTTATGGCCGCCCGGGAGCGGGACGGGGCCGACGGCCTGTTTTTGGCGGCAAAAGGCGGCCACAACGCCGAAAGCCACAATCACAATGATGTGGGCAGCTTTATTGTTTACAAAGATGCGGAGCCGTTTTTTATTGACCCCGCCCACGAGGCCTACTGCGCCAAAACCTTTTCTGACCAGCGGTATGAAATTTGGAATAACCAGTCCTGCTTTCACAACACCCCCACCATCGGTGGGAAAGACCAGCCGGCAGGAGCTGGCTTTAGCGCGTCCTGCGTTTCGTACGAAGCAAAAGAGGACGAAACCCGCTTTTCGCTGGACATAAAAAACGCCTATGAAAACAAAGACGAAATTCAAAAATGGAAACGAACGTTTACGCTGTCACGAAAAAACAAGGAAATCACCATAACAGAAGATTTTGCCTTAAACGCCCCTGAAAAAATCGTGCTGAACCTGATGACGGTCTGTGATGTAGCCGTAACGCCGCACGAACTGATTTTCACTGCAGACAGCGGCAAAACCCTGTCGCTGGCAGCCGACTTTTCAAAGTTTCACGTCATCTGTGAGCCGGTTGAAACAACCGACAGCAAACTGCTCAGCGATTGGGGAAAAGCGCCCACAAGAATTCGGCTGGAGTTAAAGACAGAAACAGATAAAGGCAAATTCACATTTACCATAAAATAAAACTGATCCCGCTTATATAAAGCGGGATCAGTTTTATTTTAAGCTTATTTACATTACTTAGCGTCATTTTTGTATGCTCGCCTTTTTATTTAAGAAAAATTATCTCTTATCGCGTAGGAACCACGGAATTTCAACCTCACTTGGTGTCTGCTGAGCGGGCTTCTGTTCTGCTGGGCGCTGTGCTGCGCCAAAGGATCTAGAGGAAAGCGAGCCGCCCTTTAAAGCCGGGTTGCCTGAAAACAGGTTAGAAGAATTTCTGTCTGCCGCGGCAGAGGAAACGCCTTCAAATCCGGTTGCAATAACCGTAATAGAAATTTCGTCTTTCATATCCGGGTCAACTGTTGCACCAAAGATGATGTTTGCGTTCGGGTCTGCAGCTTCCGTTACCATCATTGCCGCATTGTTAATCTCGAACAGGCCGAGGTCAGCACCGCCGGTTACGTTAATTAAAACGCCCCGGGCGCCGTCGATGGTGGTTTCTAAAAGCGGGCTGGAAATTGCCATTTTAACAGCGTCTTCCGCACGTTTTTCGCCGGACGCTTTGCCCACGCCCATGTGCGCAACGCCAGTGTCTTTCATAATGGTAACAACGTCGGCAAAGTCAAGGTTTACAACCGCGTTGCCGGTAATTAAGTCGGAAATACCTTTCACACCTTTTAAAAGAACTTCATCGGCCATTTTAAATGCGTCGATAAAGGTTGTGTGCTGGTTGGAAATTTGGAGCAATCGATCGTTCGGAATGGTTACAATTGCGTCAACAGCACCTTTTAAGGATGAAATTCCCTCCTCGGCACGCACCATTCTCTGTCTGCCTTCAAACAAAAACGGTTTTGTCACAATGCCCAGCGTTAAAATGCCCATGTCCTTTGCAATCTGTGCAACAACAGGTGCAGCACCTGTTCCCGTTCCGCCGCCCATGCCGGCTGTTACGAACACCATGTCGCTGCCGCTGATGGCCTGAGCAATTTCGTCGTAGCTTTCTTCTGCCGCTTTCGAGCCCATGTCCGGGTTCGCACCTGCGCCAAGACCTTTTGTTAATTTTTCACCTATCTGTATTTTTTGATTTGCCTGTGATGACAAAAGCGCCTGTTTATCCGTATTAATTGATACAAATTCCACCCCACCGAGACCTGCATCAATCATGCGGTTCACGGCATTATTGCCGCCGCCGCCGACACCAATCACTTTAATCTGGGCAACATTCATTGACCCGTTATCAAAATCGAACACTCCTGTTTCCTCCTCTTTCGTATGTAATCACAACTCGTTTATAATATCAAATTTAATTACTATTTATTATAACATACTGCCGTATGGAATTACAAGTAAAAAATTGAATTTTCGCTAAATTTTTTTGTAAATTTTTTGTGTAAAACCACGACAGTCTGTTAATCTACGCCAGATTCTTTTTTCGCCTTGCTGCTTGCGCTGGCCTTTGCATCTTCTTTCGTCTGGTCTGAATTTGCCTTTGCGCTTGCACTGGCGGAGGGCGATGCAGAGGTTTTCTTCCTGACAGAATCCTCGTCGTCCTCTTCCGGCTCCGACGATTTGCTTGGCTTGCTGCTAGGTTTAGCAGAGCTTCCCGACGTTTTTTGCGAGCTCTCCGAGCTGCTGTCTTCATCGTTTTTACTGTTATCATCAGAATCCGACTTTTTAGCATCCGAGCTGTCATCTGTCTGATTGCCTGACGTTTTGTCGTCCCCGCCGATTATGCCGGTGTTGCCGCTTTCCTCCCATTTTCTCATTTCTTCCAGTTCGGCATCGGTATATTCCCCAAAATACCCCTTATCGGTGGTTAAATCCAAATAGCTTTTTTCCGTTTGCTGAACCTGCGGCAGAATTTGCGCCATCATTTTAATTTTGCGCTGAAGGCTTTCCGTGCTGTCAATGCTGCCAAACGTCACCTTCATGCCCGATTTCATAATCATAATAAAATTCGACACGTCAGAAACGCGGAACTCGTCAATGTCACCCCAATAATCTGTTTCATAAAAACAGCCGATTCGTTCTAAATTCATGTTTAAAATCTCGTCGTCAGACGTTTCTATTTTTTTTGCAGGCTCCGATTTAGTAACCTCAATGCCATAAATAATCGGCGCGGTTAAGCTGGTCACATCGTCGGTTTTTTCCAAAACCCTGCCCGCAACCGTTGTCACCACAAACTCCTGGGGCGTGTCGATTATAATGTCCTGCTTCGCCTCGTCAATCTCAATCACAATTTTTGCGGGAAACTTTCGTTTTATTTTTGCACTCTCTATGTATGCAACTGAGGCTAAAGCCTTTTCTGCTTTTTTCCTGCTGATTCGAAATACATTTTCGCCCTTTTCAATGCCCGAAGCCGCAATTACATCTTCTGCGGCAAGCAAGGTGTTGCCCGTTACAGAAATTTGCGTAATGCCAAAAATCGGCGTGAAAAGACAGATACACAAAAGCACAACTGCGGCGAACACGCTTAAAACAAAAATCCGCCGCTGCTTAATTCGTCGTTTATACCGTTCACTGCTGGTTTCCCTTTTCCTTTGCATGTTTGCTGCTCCTTTATCTGTAGCGTATAATATCCGCCCCCAACTGGGCAAGGTTTGCTTCAAAATTTTCATATCCCCGGTCGATAAATTCCGGCGTATTAATTACCGTTGTGCCGTCGGCCATTAAAGCTGCAATGACCAAAGCCGCCCCGCCGCGCAAATCTGAAGCGTTCACCTCTGTGCCTGAAAGCCTTTCCGTGCCGCAGACAACCGCCACTCTGCCGTCTACGCTGATTTTTGCACCCATTCGGCACAGCTCCGGCACGGGCTTAAACCTGCTTTCAAAAATTGTTTCCGTAATGATGGACGTGCCGTCGGCACAGCACAGCATTGCTAAAAACAGCGACTGCGCGTCTGTGGGAAATCCCGGGTAGGGCATGGTTTTAATGCTGCCCGGGGCCAAAAGCCGTTTCGGCGCCTTCAACAGAACTGTGTCCTCTGTGGAGAAAAGATAGCACCCGCAGTCTGCCAAAACAGACAGCACCGCCGATATATGTTCCGGGCACATGTGCGTTACGGCGACTTCCCCGCCGGTTGCAGCCGCGGCGCAAAGATAGGTCGCCGCCACAATTCTGTCGGGCATAACGGTATATTGTGCGGGAACAAGCTCTTTTTTCCCTACAATTTTTATGGTGGAGGTTCCCGCGCCTTGCACATCTGCGCCCATGTTGTTTAAAAAGCAGGCCAAATCATCAATTTCAGGTTCCCGCGCCGCGTTTGAAATCACCGTTTCGCCGTCTGCCATTGCTGCGGCAAGCAGCAGATTTTCTGTTGCGCCAACGCTGGGGAAATCCAAGTGTATGATTTTTCCCGTAAGCTTTTCCGCCTTGCAGATTAAATATCCATGCTCCTCTTTAATTTCAGCGCCCAATTGCGCAAGCGTTTTCAGATGTAAGTCAATGGGCCTGGGGCCAAGCTCGCAGCCGCCGGGCGTGGATATTTTTGCCTCGTTGTTCCGCGCCAGCACTGCGCCCATGAAAATGACGGAAGAACGGAGCTTTCTCATCAAATGCTCCGGAATAAAGTTTCCCAGCGCACCGCTGGTGTCAACCGTCAATGTATTTCCATCGCGCGTAACTTTCGCGCCCAGGCTTTTTAAAATTTCAATGGTAATCACAACATCTGAAAAATCAGGACAGTTATGAATGATATGTACTCCTCCCACCATGACAGTTGCTGCCAAAATAGGAAGAACGGCATTTTTCGCGCCGTGAATTCTGACGTCTCCCGCAAGCGGGAGACCGCCGTTTACGATTATTTTACCCAAAATGCGCACCTCCTGATAACGATTAAAAGTCATTACCATAGTATGCGCGCGGTAAGTTTTGGTTACTTTCGGGCAAGCTCTGCCACAATGTCGCAAATTCGTTTCGTGCCGTCGGTAATGGCAAGTTTTTTTGCCTCTTTGGACATTTGCATTCGCTTTTCCTGGTTAATAATCAACGATTTTACCGTATCGGAAACAATGTTGTTTTGAATGTCACGCTCGCAAATCATCACCGCCGCACCGCGGTCTGCAATGGATTTTGCGTTATATTCCTGATGGTTGTGGGTCACGTTGGGCGACGGGATTAAAACCGACGGCCGTCCCAGCGCGCACAGCTCGCTGACAGTAATTGCACCGGAACGGGCAATAACCAAATCCGCCGCAGGAAGCACCACGTCCATGTTATAAATGTATGGGACGATTGCAATGTTGTCGCCCAGCTTGCTTTTGTCAATCTTTTCGTTTACTTCGTCAAAAAAACGTTCCCCGGTGCCGCCTAAAAGCCGAAATTCCACATTGTCTAAACAATTTACAATTTCAACCAGCGCCTCGTTAATGGTTCTTGCGCCAAGCGAGCCGCCTACCGTCACAATAAAGGGCCTGCCGTCAATTCCCAAAGTTTTTCTGGCTTCCTCATAAGACAAGTCCAGCATGTTTTCACGCAAGGGGTTTCCCGTTAATACGCAGACCTTTTTGGCCTTTTCGCTGACATAGGAAATGGTGTCTTCAAAGCTCACCGCCACACAGTCTGCAAACCGTGCCGCCATTTTCACCGTCATGCCGGGGAACACATTCTGCTCGTGCACCAGCACCGGAATTTTCAGACTGTGGGCCGCAGACAGCACAGGAGCACAGACGTATCCGCCTGTTCCCACAACAACGTCCGGAGAAAATTCCCGAATCATTCGTTTTGCGTCGCCAATTGCCCGAAGATATTTCAGCGCTACCGTCACATTTTTTAGCGTCAGCTTTCGAACTAAGCCCTCAACGTCGATATATTTTATGTCAAATCCCTCTTTTGGAACAAGGGTTTTCTCCAAACCGGTTTCCTTGCCCACAAAAAGGATTTCTGCGCCATATTCTTTTTTCATTCTTTTGGCTATGGCAATGGCCGGATTAATATGTCCCGCCGTACCGCCGCCTGAAATTAAAACTTTCACCTTAGACTAAACATTCCTTTCTGAATTACCGCAAATCTACCACCTGTTTTTTAAACTTTGATACGTTCAGCACCATTCCCATTGCCGCCATTAAAAATACCAGAGACGAGCCGCCGGCGGAAAAGAACGGAAGCGAAATGCCTGTTGTGGGAATCATTTTCGTCACAACGGCAATGTTTAAAAAGGTCTGAATGCCAACCAGCGAGACAATCCCCGTTACCAGCAGGCTTCCAAAAGTATCCGGCGCATTCATGGCAATTTTAATGCCCCGCCAGATTAAAATGCCGAACAGTGCAATTACTACAACCGCGCCAACAATGCCCAGCTCCTCGCACACAATGGCAAAAATAAAGTCGTTCTGCGGCTCAGATACATACATATATTTCTGTCTGGAGTTACCAAATCCAAGGCCAAACAGCCCGCCGGAACCGATTGCAAAAAGCGATTGAATAATCTGCCAGCCGTCGCCCTGACGGTCGGCAAAGGGGTCAAAAAACGTGGTCAGGCGGTCCATTCGGTACTGCTCCTTCATTGCAACGGCAATGAGGGCCGGAATGGCGGCAACAGAAGCAATGGCAAAATGCTTTAATCTTGCCCCTGCAACCAGCAGCATAATAACCGCTACAAACCCGATGATAATGCACACGCTAAAGTGCGGCTCTAAAATTAAAAGCCCCAGCACCACCAAAAGCATGGCCCAATAGCGCACCAGATATTTAAACTCACGAATTTTGTCTTTCGTAACAGAAAGACTTGCGGCAAAATAAATAATAACTGCAATTTTTGCCGCCTCTGAGGGCTGAATGGTGAAAGAACCAAACCCCAGCCATCGCCTGGAACCTTTAATCGGCGTGCTGAACAACACCAAAATCAGCAGGGCAATGGTTACCATGGCAATGGGAAGCGCAAACTTTTTATATAGCCGATAGTCGAACTTCATGGTAAAAATCATAGCGCCAACGCCTAAAACCGCCCACATTGCCTGTTTTTGAATAAAGTATAAGCCATTTCCATATTTTGCATTTGCAGATGGATAGCTGGCGCTGAATACCATAATAAGGCCAAATACCAGCAGCAGAATGACTACAGATAAAAATCCTACATCTACACTTGTTTTTTTTATCACAGCATGTTCCGAACTTCCGGCACGCCTGAGTTTTGCACCTCTCTGCGCCCTCGCCGCCATATTTGCATTCCCCGCTTTCAACAGCCCTTTGGCCAAGAATTAAAACACTACAATGTAACTGATTGCGCACAGCACAACCGTAACGAAAGAAAACAGCAAAACAATTTTTTTCTCGTTTAACCCACACAGTTCAAAATGATGATGAATGGGACTCATTTTAAATACGCGTTTTCCTGTGGTTTTAAACGAAACTACCTGTATCATAACGGAGAGCGTTTCAATTAAATAAATGCCCCCGGCAATAATCAAAATCAGCGGCATTTTAAGCCCGATGGCCCCAACCGCAATCGCCCCGCCCAAAAAGAGAGAACCTGTGTCGCCCATGAACACCTTGGCGGGATTGGCGTTAAAGAACAAAAATCCCAAGCAGGCCGCCGCCACCGCGCCCATAAACACAGCGATAGAGGTGTTTCCCACTTTGATTGCACAAATCATAAAGAACAACGAAACAATCAGCGTCACAGAAGACGCTAAACCGTCTAACCCGTCGGTTAAATTTACGCTGTTCACGACAGCAAGCTGAACAAAAACCGCAAGGGGAATCGTCCAAAGCCCAATATCAATAGAGGCTTTCACAAACGGAACAACAATTTCTCCGCCAATGACCCCTGTGTGGCTCATAAACACAGTGACAACAACTGCCGCAATCAGCTGCGCCAAAAACTTTTGCTTTGAAGTAAGCCCCAAATTCCGTTTTTTTACCACTTTTATATAGTCGTCGGCAAAGCCGATGATGCCAAACAACAGCGAACCCACAACCAGGCTGATTTCTGTCACGCCAAAATTTCCTGAAATGAAATATGCGGCCAGCGGCCCAAAAACCACCGCGCAAATAATGGCCAAACCGCCCATCGTGGGGGTGCCGCTCTTTTTCTGATGCCAGGCAGGCCCCTCCTCGCGAATGCTCTGGCCAAATTTCAGCCTTGTAAGCAGCGGTATTAAAATCGGTGTTATAATAATGCATGCAAGAAGCGACAGTCCGCTTCCAATCAGCAAGGTGTTCAAACAACCAGCTCCCTTTTCCTAAGCTTCTTTAAAAATTATTTTTTAAAAATTCCGTTACACGCTCCAAGCCCATAACGCGGGAGGCTTTCACCAGCACCACGTCGTTTTCTTTAATGGAGGACGACAAATAGGGATAAATTTCTTCAACCGTATCAACAGAAATGATATTCATGCTGTCCATTCCGTTTTCAAAGGCTCCCTCTGCTATGAACCTTGCATTTTCCCCAACCGTAATTAAAAGGTCAATGCCGTTTTTTGTCACCTCTGCGCCCAGCTCCCGGTGCGCATTATAACTATATGCGCCTAAAGCTGCAATATCTCCTAAAACCGCAACTTTTCTGTCCCTCCGTTTGGAAAGCACAGACAATGCCGCCGAAACAGAGGCGGGAGCCGCGTTATAGCAGTCGTTAATAACGGTGATGCTGCCGCACCGGATAATGTCCATCCGCATACCGGTCAGTGTAAATTTTTGCAGTGCTTCTGCAATTTTTGCGTCGGGCACGCCGAAATAAATTCCTGCCGCGCAGGCAAACAGCGCGTCTGATACGTTGTGCTCCCCGGGAACCGGCAATTCTACCTTAAATTCGTGTCCCAGGCCCGAAAACCGGAACGTCACGCTGTCTTCCTCTGCTTTTATATCAGAAGCAGTAAAGTCTGCCGTGGGGTTTTTCACCCCAACCGTTATCACTTTCTGCGAAATCTCATCTTTATGAGCCATTAAAATTTTGTCGTCGCCGTTTAAAATAACCACACCATCTTTCTTTGTGTGGGCAAACAGCTCTGATTTTGCCCGATATATGTTTTCCTGCGAGCCTAAACGCTCAATGTGCGACATGCCAATGTTGGTAACGATTGCCGCGTTCGGCTGAACAATGGCAGAAAGCCTGTCTATTTCGCCGAAATTGTCCATTCCCATTTCAATCACCGCGGCGGTAATTGTTTCATCCGCTTCAAAAACCGTCAGCGGAACGCCAATTTCGTTGTTAAAGTTGTTTTTGTTTTTTAAGGTGTTAAATTTGGCGGATAAGACTGCATGCGTCATGTCCCGTGTGGTGGTCTTTCCTACGCTGCCCGTTATTCCCACAGTCGGCACACAAAGCCGCTTCATCACCAGCTGCGCCAGCGCTCCCATGGCCCGAACCGTGTTTTCAACAAAAATAACGGGGTGATTCAAGCTTATTTCAACCTCCCGTTCCACAAGGGCACAAACAGCGCCCTGTGCAAAGGCCTTTTCAACAAATGCGTGACCGTCTGCATTTTCACCGGGAATTGCCACAAACAGCGTGTTTTCTGCAGCCTTTCTGCTGTCGGTTACCACTGAAGTCACCGTGCCCGCCGGCGTGCCGTGAAGCAAACGTCCGCCAACAACCTGCAAAATTTCTGAAACTGAAACAGGAATCATATTCACACCTCTGCCTTTTTCATTGCCGCAAGACACTCTGCAATAACTTCACGCTCGTCAAAATGGTTTTTCGTCTTGCCAATAATCTGATAGGTTTCGTGGCCCTTGCCTGCCAAAATCACACAGTCGCCGTGCTTTGCAAACGACAGCGCATAGCCGATTGCCTCCCGCCGGTTTTCAATCACAATATGTTCGCAGTCGGTTTCTTTCACGCCTGCCATAATATCTTCAATAATGGCCGCAGGATTTTCTGTTCTGGGATTGTCAGAGGTCACAATGCAGTAGTCGGAAAGCTCGCCTGCAACCTTTCCCATAATGGGGCGTTTTGTTCTGTCACGGTCTCCGCCGCAGCCAAACAGGGTAATCACTCTGCCCTCTGCAAATTCTTTCACGGTTTTTATAATGTTTTCTAACCCGTCCGGCGTGTGGGCATAGTCAATAATCACCGTGAAATCGGTATTCGTATAAACCGTCTCACACCGCCCCATAACGCCTTTGGCAAAGGTCAGCGCCTCCACCGCCCGGCCTATTTCAATTCCTGCCGCTACAACGGCACCGATAGCCGTCAGCGCATTGTAAACAGAAAATCTGCCGGGAATCCCCAGCCGCACGGTGTAATCCTTTTGCTCATAACAAATGTTAAATATCACGCCCCGGGCCGAAATCCGAATGTCAGATGCTTTAATGTCCGCCTCGCTGTCAATCCCATAGGACGTCATCGGACAGACGCTGTCGGCCAGAATGCTTCTTCCTGCTTTGTCATCAGCGTTTACCACGCCGCATTTGCTTTGCAGAAAAAGCTTTTTCTTGGCGTTTAAATAGTTTTCCATGGTAACGTGAAAATCAAGATGATCCTGAGTCAGGTTTGTAAACGCCCCAACAGAAAACTCAATGCCGTAAACCCGGAATAAATCCAAAGAGTGAGAGGAAACCTCCATCACTACATATTCCACACCCTCTTCCACCATCTCATGGAACAGCTCAAACAGTTCCAACGACTCCGGTGTGGTGCGCTCTGTAGGTAGGGTTCTTCCGCAAATCATGTTGGCGTTTGTTCCGATTAAGCCGGTGGTTTTGCCCTCAAACTCCAAAATAGATTTAATCAGCGTTGTCACTGTTGTTTTGCCGTTTGTTCCCGTGACGCCGATTATTTTAAGCTTTTTCTGTGGGTTTTTGTAAAAGGAAGCACCCAGCTGAGCAAGCACTTGTCTGGTGTTTTTTGCAACAATCAGCGTTATGGTTTCAGGAATGTCGGGAAGCTTTGCCCCCTCCTGCACAACAATGGCAGACGCACCGGCAGAAATTGCCCCGGCGATGTATTTGTGCCCATCTGTTTCAAAACCTACAATGCAGACAAACACATAACCCGGCTTCACTTTTCTGGAATCATAACAAATTCCTTTCATATCACGGTCTGTGTCGCCGACAATTTTAGAAACCGCGGCGTCTTTCAACAATGACGATAGTTTCATGGTGTAAACTCCTTTCGGAACGCGTCAATAACTTCAATCAATTTGTGCCTTCAACATCTAAGAATCTGAATTCTACCTGAACGACACTTCCGCGTTCAACCTCTGTTCCAGCCTCAGGCGTTTGCTTTTCCGCCACGGTGCGGTCGGAATCGGAGCCTGTGGCCCCTGCTCCAACAATGCTCAAGTTTAGCCCTTTTGACGAAAGAATGGACTTTACGCTGGCCAACGACTTGTTTTTCACATCAGGCACCGCAACCTTTTCATCACCCGCAGAGCTTTCCGTGTAAAGCACAATCACAGAGCCGGAGCTTACGGTTGCCCCGGAGGACGGCATTTGGCTCAAAACCTTTTCCCCGCTGCCGATAACCGTATGTTTTAATCCCATGTCTTCCAGCTTTTTCTTTGCCACAGACACCTCAAGTCCTGTCACGTCCGGAACAGATATGTCAATGGTTGTTTTTTCTTCTGTTGTATATTGCGGCTCAACGCCTAAGTATTTTAATGTATCCTCCAAAATTTTACCAACAACGGGGGCCGCAACAGCGCCGCCGTAGTAAGAACCCAGCGAGGGTTCGTCAACAACTACCAGGCAGGCTACTTTCGGGTCGTTTGCCGGCGCAAATCCTAAAAACGATGCAACATATTTGCCCTGCCCTCTGGGAATTTTCTCCGACGTACCGGTTTTTCCCGCCACCCGGTAGCCCTTAATGTAGGCATTTTGTCCGGAACCAACGTTAACCGCGTTTTCCAAAAGCTCGCGAACGGTTTTTGACGTTTCCTCCGACACAATCTGGCGCACCAGCGTAGGCTCAATTTTTTTCACAACCGTGCCTTCGTCGTTTGTCAGTTCTTTCACCACGTGGGGTTTCATCAGGTTTCCGCCGTTTGCAACCGCACTGACAGCTGAAATCAGCTGCAGCGGCGTAACTTTCGGCCCCTGGCCGAACGACGCTGTGGCAAGCTCAACGGTTTTAAACTGTTCGTCTGTGTAGAACACGCCGTTTGCCTCGCCGGGCAGGTCAAATCCGGTTTTATCGTTAAAGCCAAAGGCTTTGTAATACTGCTTAAACTTGTCAATCCCAACGCGCTGTCCAACCTCAATAAACACCGGGTTGCAGGAGTTTTTCACACCGTCTTTAAAGGTTTCCGCACCGTGGCCGCTCCTTTCGGCACAGCTAATTCTTCTGTCTTCAACAATTTTATATCCGGGACAGAAAAAATGGTCCTCCGGCGTGACAACGCCTTCCTCCAGCGCCATAGACATGGTCATAATTTTAAAGCATGAACCGGGCTCATAAGAGTCCACCACCGCTTTATTCCGCCACATTTTATTTTTCGCGTTGGTAAGCGCCTTTTCATATTCTTCCCCGGAACCAAGTTTTTTAAGTCTGTTCAGGGTAACTTTGTCAATTAATTCGTTGGGGCTGTTCAAGTCAAAATTCGGCAGGGCGGCCATGGCCAAAACCTCGCCGGTTTTCACGTCCATCACGATGCAGGCGGCGCCCTCTGCCGCCTCCGTTTCGTTATACACGTTTTCCAAATGCTTTTCCGCAAAATGCTGAATGGCCTCGTCAATAGTCAAAACCACGTTTAAGCCGTTTTCAGAGTCGATGTGCCGCTCTTCCTGAAACGGCATATCTGTTCCGTGGGCGTTTTTCAGCGTAACCACTCTGCCCGGCACGCCGGATAGTTCGTCGTCATACACCATTTCAATGCCGCCCAAACCCTGGTTGTCTCGGCCGGTAAAGCCGATAACGTGGGAGGCAAATGTGCCGTAAGGGTAATATCGTTTGGTATCCTCTTTAAAATATACGCCTTTTAAATTGAGTTCACGAATTTTGTCGGCTACCTCTGTTTCCACTTTCCGTTTAATCTCAACGTCCTGGGCGTTTTTGGTCAGTTTCGGTTTTACATCTTCTGCATTAAGTTCTAAAATTTCTGCAAACTTGTTGGCAAGTCCGTCAACGTCATATCCTGCCGCCGCAATCTCTTTCGGGTTCACCGTAATGGTTTCCGCCGAGGAGCTGACCGCCAGCGTTTTGCCGTTTCTGTCGTAAATTGTGCCCCTGGCAGACGACACCTGATAGTCTCTGGTTTGCTGCTCAATTGCGCCGGTTCTTAGTTTTTCTCCGTCTACAATGTTCAGTTTTAATATATAAAGCACAAGCATAATGAGAAGTGTTGTAAAAAACAACAGAACGTAAAACATTCGTTTCCGCAAGCTTGTTTTTGGCCCGGTAATCGCCATATCTATCCACTCCCTTCGGCGAGGTTGACTTAAATTTGATTTCTGCTTTTACAAAA
Source organism: Congzhengia sp. (assembly GCF_037235575.1). Lineage (NCBI taxonomy): Bacteria > Bacillati > Bacillota > Clostridia > Eubacteriales > Oscillospiraceae > Congzhengia > Congzhengia sp. Next base: position 105,862 of record NZ_JAXUNN010000025.1, read on the forward strand.
GTTAGTGTGAAAGACACCTCTCTCACACTAACAATAAATTCTTTATCATGTTATGTATCGCTTCATGCGAAATATTCCACAATGCCGCTAAAAAAATTCTTCACAGCGTCGATAAGGGAATTGCCGCTCCGCACCTTTTTCACCTCGTTTGACTGTTCCAGGTTGATGTAAATGGTCTGAGATTTTGAGGGCTGTCCCATATTGAACGTATTTTGCGCAATTTTTTCAATATTTTTTAAATCCAGGGTTTGGTCAATTTTAAACTGCAGTTTCTGGTTTTCTGCAATGGTTTCAGACAGCATGGTATTTTTTTTCTCAAGCTGTTCATATCCCGACGTAATCATCAATCCGCGGAACAGCACCAAAAAAGCCATTGACGCAAGCACAATCACAGAAATCACCGTCCCGCGGTTAATCCGCGATTTTGGGCGGCGGTTTCTGCCCGCGGCAGTATTCACTTTTCTTTTTTGTCCGCTGCCTGTTTTAATCATGACTCCACCTGTTGAACGTATATTTGTAATTTTTCTGATTTCCCGGTTGTCGTGAATCTTGCGGTACCTGTCGTCTGCATGATATGCCAAATTGTTGTTTCTCATATGCCAGGTCTCCCTCCCGAAAATCTTGTTAGAACCTTTCAAATATGCGAAGATGCGCACTTCTGGCCCGCGGATTTTCCGAAAGCTCCGCTTCGTCCGGAACCATTGGCTTTCTCGTAATCACTTTTCCCTCGGGCTTTTTGCCGCAAATGCAAACCGGCAAATCCGGCGGGCAAACGCAGCCCTTAGCCGCCTGGGCAAAAACTGTTTTCACAATTCTGTCTTCCAGCGAATGGAAGGTAATTACGCAAAGTCTTCCGCCCGGCTTCAAGCAGGAAATAAAATCAAAAAGCGCCTGTTTCAGCCCGGAAAGTTCGCCATTTACCTCAATCCGAATTGCCTGAAAGGTGCGTTTTGCCGGGTGCGGCCCGTCTGACCGGGCCCCCTTTGGCACCGCTTTTTTAATAATGCTCACAAGCTGCCCGGTGGTTTCAACCGGCGCATTTTCGCGCTCCTGCACAATAAATTCTGCAATCCGTTTTGCCCAGCGTTCCTCGCCATATGTAAAAATTACATCCGCCAGCTTATCCCTGTCATACTCGTTCACCACATGAAACGCAGAAAACGAACTGGTTTTGTCCATCCTCATGTCAAGGGGCGCGTCGTGATTGTAAGAAAATCCGCGTTCTGCGCAGTCTAACTGATAGGACGAAACGCCCAAATCCAGAACCGCGCCGTCTATTTTTTCCATTCCAAGCTCTGCTAAAACCTGTAAGATGTCGTTAAAATTTCTGTTTACAAAAGTGATATGGTCTGAAAATTCCGACAGTCTGTTTTTACAAACCGCAATTGCTTCGCTGTCTCTGTCAAAGCCGATGAGCTTTCCCGTTGTCAGCTGTTTTAAAATTTCCCGGCTGTGGCCGCCGCCGCCCATCGTCCCGTCCACATAAACCCCGTCAGGGTGAATGGAAAGGCCCGACACAGCCTCGTTAAGAAGGACAGATATGTGATGAAACTCCATGTTTGCCTCCTTAATTTAAAATCCCAAAAGTTCCATTTTTTCAGAAAATTCGTCCGGGCTAAAGTTTTCAATGCTGTGTTCCTTTTCCCAGTCTTCCGTGTTCCAAAGCTCAATACGGCCGGAAACCCCCACAACGGTAACATCCTTTTCCAGCCTTGCATAGGTTCTCAGTTTTTGCGGCAGCATAATTCTTCCCTGTTTGTCAAGCTCGCACTCGCCGGCCCCGGCAAAGAAAAATCGGGTAAAGTTGCGTGCGTCCCTGTTGGCTAAGGAAATTGCGTCAAGCTTTTCCTTATATATCTGAAAGGTTTCGGTCGGAAATACAAAGAGGCACCGGTCAAGTCCGATGGTAACGATAAACTTCTCGCCCAGCTCGTCGCGGAACTTTGCAGGCATAAACATTCTGCCCTTTGCGTCCAACACATGGCTGTATTCTCCAATAAACATGTTTCCGGCCTCCTTTCAACCTTTTTCCACCACATTAAACCACTTTTATTTCATTTTAAACCATTTGGGCTGATATTGCAAGTACTTTTTTCAATTTTTTTAATTTTTTTGAAATCTAAATTTAATATACAAGATATTGTGTGTAATAAATTTATCATACAAATAAAAGGGCATAGCAGGGAAATGTCTATTTTTCCCAATGCTATGCCCTTTTTCCGTTTTTTTCGATATTCTTTTTTCTGCTCTTTTTTCAACGTCTAAATATAGTATTGTTAACGTAATATTTCAATCATATTACACAAAATAGCGTTATTGCGACCTTTTTGCACCTCACTGTCAGCTTTCGATTTGCGCCTCCACCAGCCGTTCGCCGCAAAACCGGTCGCGGAGCACCGGCTTTTCAATTTTTCCGGTGGGATTTCTGGGAATGTCGTCAAAAATAATTTTTCTGGGCCGCTTATACCGGGGCAAATCCATGCAGAACTCGTTGATCTCGTCCTCCGTGCAGGTCATGCCCGGTTTCAGTTCAATAATGGCCGCCGCAATTTCACCCAGGCGCTTGTCGGGCAGGCCAATCACCGCCGCGTCTTTAATCGCCTGATGTTTTCTTAAAAAGTCCTCAATCTGCACGGGATAAATATTTTCGCCGCCCGTTATGATAACGTCCTTCTTACGGTCTACCAGATAAATAAACCCGTCTTCGTCGCACCGGGCCATGTCCCCCGTCATCAGCCAGCCGTCTTTCAGCGATTCGTTGGTGGCTTTTTCATTTTTATAATAACACAGCATCACGCCGGGACCTTTCACCGCAAGCTCGCCAACCTCGCCGTTTGCAGCCGGCCGGCCGGCGTCGTCCACAATTTTGGCCTCCCATTTGTAGCCGGGCTTGCCAATGGCGCCCACCTTATGTATGTTTTCCACGCCCAAATGCACGCACCCCGGCCCTAAAGACTCGCTCAAGCCATAGTTGGTATCATACTGATGATTGGGAAACTTTTCTTTCCACCGCTGCACCAGGCTTGGCGGCACGGGCTGTGCGCCGATGTGCATCAGCCTCCACTGGGAAAGACGGTATTCCGACAAGTCAATGTCGCCGCGGTCAATGGCGTCTAAAATGTCCTGCACCCACGGCACCAACAGCCACACAATGGTGGCCGCCTCGTCCGACACGGCTTTCATAATCCATTCCGGTTTCACGCCCCGCAGCAAAACCGCCCGGCTGCCGGAAAGCAGGCTTCCGAACCAGTGCATTTTTGCACCTGTGTGGTAAAGCGGCGGGATACACAAAAACACGTCGTCCCTGGTTTGGGAGTGGTGGTTCTGTTCTGTTTCGCACGCGGACATCACCGCGGCGTGGGAATGGAGAATGGCCTTCGGAAACCCTGTGGTGCCGGAAGAAAAATAAATGGCCGCATAGTCGTCTTCTTTTATCTCAATTTCCGGCGCCCGCTCGCAGCAATAGGTCACCAGCCGGTCGTAGCTGTCTGCAAAGGTGGGCACATTTTCCCCTACGTAAAAGAGCGAGTCCACACCCTTAAGCTTGGGAAAAATGGTTTCCACACGGCCGATAAATTCGGGGCCGAACACCAAAACGCTTGCATCAGAAAGCTCCAAACAATATTTTATTTCGTCCGCCGTGTAGCGGTAATTCATGGGCACGGCCAGCGCCCCCATTTTTAAAATACCAAAATAAATCGGAAGCCACTCTAAGCAGTTCATTAACAAAATTGCCACCTTGTCGCCCTTTTTTACGCCCCTTGTCAGCAAAAGGTTGGCAAACCGGTTGGCTTTCTCGTCAAACTCTTTCCAGGTCATCTCCCGGCGGTAGCCGCCGCTGGGGGCTGCTTCAATCAGCTCATATTCCCGCCATGTAACAGGCTTGTGATTTTCCCACTCCGTGGGGTTAATTTCAACCAGACTCACATCGTCCGGATACAGTTGTGCATTTCTCTCCAGCACCTTTGTAATAATCATGTTACGTTCCTTTCTCCCCGTTATAGTTTCTGCCCTTACGCGCCACGGGACTGCGAAAGAAAGGGCCTTCATCCCGGGAAGTGCTTTTAAAATAAAAAAACCCGTCCTCAGGATAAACCTGAGGACGAGAAAAATTCCCGCGGTACCACCTCAATTGCCTGCTTTTACAACAGACCCCTTTCGGCACGGCAAAAACACGCTTATGCCAAAGTGCTGTAACGGGCACGCCCGCCGCAGCCTACTGGGCAAAACGCCGTTGGGTGCGGAGCTCGCAGAATGTATTCAAACATGCCTTCCCCACTGTCTTGCACCAACCGACAGCTCTCTTAAGGTTCTAAACACGTTCTACTTGTTTCCGGTCATCACTTTTATTGAAGCTTTATTCACTTAAACTTTATTTTAACACTTTATTTTTCAAAAGTCAACAATATTTTTGCTCAATCAAAGCAGAATATTCTTTTGTTTGAAAGGTCCAGCGTTTGGCTGGCTTTTTCTTTCAAGCTCTGCCAAATTTCCACCGCCTTAAACGCCGGCTTTACTTGAATGTTTTCGTCTGAAATCATTTGATATTCTGCGCTGCCCATCAGTTCCGACAGTTTTTCTTTGTTCTCGTCTGAAACGGCGCCTTTTGCGCTGTCGGTGAAACACAGTGGCGGATACATCACACACCACCAGTTCTGCCCGCTGCCCGTGCCCAAAACCACACGGACAGCGTCGTAATCTCCCTCCGGCAGGGTGATGTTTTCATAAGATTTCGTGGGAAAATGAAAGTTTCCGGTTACCACTTCGCAGGAATAATTGCAGCCGTGTTCTAACAGCACTGCGTTTGCCGCAGCGGTAAGCTCGGCCTTGTGCTCGTCTGCAAAAGCTAAGCTCAGTTCCGAGTTTCCTGAAAGCTCCTCCGACAGGCTCAATAACGCGTCCCGCACGGCAAGCTTCACCGTTTGGTCTTTCTCGCTGTCGCTGTTAGCAATCACATGCAGCCGAACAATTCCGCTGGAAATGTCCACCGAAATTGCCTCGCAAATTCCCATAAACACCACGGCAACTAAAAATACTGCAAAAAATAGTTTTGAAATCGTCTTTCGTTTCATTGTTTTCCGCTCCTGTTTCTTTGGTATATTACACATTATAGACAAATTTACCATGGATTAAACAGCAAATTTAGATAAATATGGTATTGCATTTTTATACAAATAGATGTATAATAATACATATTTCAAATGGAAGGAAGTTATTTTATGATTCGAGCAGGTGTTTTGGGTGCAACCGGTTACGCAGGCGCAGAGCTTGTCAGACTGCTTGCTTCCCATAAAGATACAGAAATTGCAATGCTGGCTTCAAAAACATATGCCGGGCAGAAAATGTCGGAGGTTTATCCGTCCCTGCGGGGCGTGTGCGATGTTGTTTTAGAAGAAGCTGACGCAGAAACCGCGGCACAAAAATGCGACGTGGTGTTCACCGCCCTTCCCCACGGCGTTTCCAACGAGGTAATTTCCGCACTCTATGAAAAAGGCCTTAAGGTAATTGACCTTTCGGGCGATTTTCGCTATAACGACATTGAAACCTATGAAAAATGGTATCAGGTAAAGCACTCCTGTCCGGAGCTGTTAAAGGTTTCGGTTTACGGCCTGTGCGAGCTGCACCGGGAAGAAATTAAAAAGGCGCGGCTTGTGGGCAATCCCGGCTGTTACACCACCTGTTCCATTTTAGGATTGGCGCCGCTGTTAAAAAACAATGCCATTGATACAAAAAATATTATCATTGATGCGAAATCCGGCGTGTCCGGTGCGGGCCGCGGCTTAGGGCAGGCCTATCACTTCTGCGAGTGCACCGAAACCATGAAAGCCTATAAGGTGGCAACCCACCGCCACACCTCGGAAATTGAGCAGGAGCTTTCGCTGATTGCCGGAGAGGAAATTACCCTGTCCTTCACGCCCCATCTGGTTCCTATGAAACGGGGAATTTTCGCCACGGAATATGCAAACTTGAAAAAGCCTTATACAAAAGAAGAACTGCTCAAAATGTATCACGATTTTTATCAGAATGAAAAATTTGTGCGCATTTACGACAACGCCCTGCCGGAAAACAACCACGTAACCGGCTCGAACTTTGTGGACATTGGCCTGACGGTTGACGAGCGGCTGGGCCGGGTAATTGTCATTTCCAACATTGACAATTTAATCAAAGGCGCAGCGGGCCAGGCCGTTCAGAACATGAACCTGATGTTTGGCCTGACGGAAGACGAAGGCCTGTCCGGCGCAGGCTATTACCTGTAATATACGCCCTGCGGGCAGAAAGGAAACAAGCATGAACACAATCGACGAGCGGATTGAGCGCGCCGGCATTTTAACCGAGGCGCTTCCTTATATCCAAAAGCTTTACAGCAAAACCATTGTGATTAAATATGGCGGCAACGCCATGATTAACGAAGATTTAAAGCGTTCCGTCATGGAGGACATTACCCTTTTAAAATATGTGGGCATGAACCCGGTAATTGTCCACGGCGGCGGACCGGACATTTCAGAGTCCTTAAAAACCTACCACATTGAAAGCAAATTTGTCAGCGGCCTGAGGGTGACAGACGCAGAAACCATGCGCATAGCCCAAATGGTTTTGGTGGGCAAAACCAACAAAGAGGTGGTTTCAAACGTCAACCGAAACGGCGGCAAGGCCATTGGCCTGTGCGGAATTGACGGAAAAATCATCGAGTGCGAGCCTTTGACGGAGGACTCCGAGGGAAACAAAATTGACGTTGGCTTTGTGGGTAAAATTAAAAAGGTAAACACCGGAATCCTCAAATCCCTGTGCGAAGACGAATATATTCCCGTAATTGCCCCCATTGGCACGGACGACAGCGGCCAGAGCTATAATATCAACGCCGACACGGTTGCCAGCGCGGTTGCAACCGCTATGAGCGCAGAAAAACTGATTTTCTTAACCGACGTTGAAGGCGTGAAAGACGCCAAAGGCGACATTATTTTTGAAATTACCACCAGCAGCGCAGAGGAGCTGATTCATGTCGGCACCATAAACGGCGGCATGATTCCAAAGGTCCGCGCCTGCGTGAAGGCTGTTTTAGAGGGCGTTAACCGTGTGCACATTATCGACGGCCGCGTGCTCCACTCCATTCTTTTAGAAATTTTCACCGACACCGGTATCGGCACCATGTTTAAAAAAGGTTAAAGAAAAAAATTTCAAAAGAGTTGATAAATGCATGTTTATCAACTCTTTTTTTTGTTACAGCAGTGATAAAGACGAACAGAATTCTAGAAGTTACGTCATGCAATATTGACAAATGTATGACTTTGTGATAATATTGGTTTGTATGTTGGGAGGTGACACTGTGAGTCAAAAAAAAGATTGTCGTATTGCAATGCGTTTGTCAGAAGACCTAAACAATGAAATTAATAGAACCGTTAATTTGTTTCGGGATAAGACGAAAGTAGACGTCAATAGGACAAGCATCATAACATCCGCGATAGCTGAGGGCCTAAAGGTTTTACAGCAGCGGATTGATGATGGGAAATAAGAAAGAGAAGCGGCTCTCCACACATAGACAAGCCACTTCTCTCCGCCCACAACCATCTGAAATGATAGATGCGACATTAATATTATACACGATGTGCGCTCAATTTTCAAGGGGTTGTGGAAAATTTTAAAGAAAGGAAAATAATTATGTTTGACACCTTTGAAACCAATTTTGAAACCTTATTGGAAGAAACAATCAGCGCCGCCCACGCACGTTCTTTCAATCACGACCCCGAATACCAAAAAAAATCATACCGAATGTCTGAAATCCACGAGGAATTGGAAGCCCTGTTTGAAAATAAAAATGCAAAACCAACCTCCCGTCACTGGAAATTGGTGCGCGAATACTTTCAATTGGAACAGGAAACATACTATCCCGAACACACCGCCACATATATGCAGGCGATATTCGATTGTGTAAGAGTGTTTACAAAATATGGATGGCTGAAAGAATAGGGATTCGATACATAACGAAATCATTCGGAGGCGGGAAATATCCCGCCTCCAAATTTTTTTATATTCGTGTATATTTCCCCGGCGTTTTTCCCGTAAAGCTTTTAAAGGCGCGGATAAAATAATATTCGTTTTCATACCCCACCAGTTCCGCAATTTCCCTGACAGAACGCCTGCCCTCTGCAAGCAAAACCTTTGCGTGCTCCAGGCGGATTACCTGCAAATCTGCCTTCGGCGTTACGCCGAACACGGCTTTATACAGGCTGTAAAACCTTGAGGGCGACATATGCGCAAGCTTTGCCATTTCGTCCACTTTCCAGCCGCGGCTGTAATCCATATGGATTTTTGCCCGAACCTCCAGCATGGCGCTGCGCATTTCCGGCATGATGATTTCCGCCTTTTCATTTTCTACTTCCCGCATCATTTTAATCACAAGCTCCGTCATTTTCATGGTGCATATATCCTCGGCGTGCGGCCGGCTGTGGAGCACCTCAAGCTCGGCGGCCTGCATGATTTCCGTGATAAAACTGCCTTCACTCATCTGATAAATTTTATTGAATTGAAATCCAAATTGCAATGCAATTTTATGAAAATCCCCTGTAATGTGTGCCCAGTCATGCACCAGTCCCTGCTTTCCATGAGCCGCAAGAAACTGATAGGAATGCGGCTCGTAGCAAATGCAGCTTCCCGCCGGGCAAACAGAAATGCCGTTGTCCGACGAAAGAGCGGCCGTGGTTAACATGTGAATAAAAATATATTGCTCGCCCGTGTCAAGCCGCTCCAGCTGAAAATCTTCGTTTTCCGGCCAAAGCGTTTTGATTTGTGTAATCTTCATCACCGTTCACCTCTCATTAATCGTACCGCAAATTGTAGAAAAAGTCAATTTTAAAATAGAAAATTGTATTTACTTTTTCACACCGGTTTCATACAATAAACCTACAATTTGAAAAGGAGCGTGTTTTTAAAATGGAACTACCCAGAAAGGAATATCCCCGGCCGCAGCTGGTCCGTAAAGACTGGAGAAACTTAAACGGCCAATGGGGGTTTGAAATCGACAACGCAATGGTGGGAAAAGAAAAAGAATTTTACCTGCGCAGCAGCTTAAACCAAACCATAACCGTGCCGTTTTGTCCGGAAAGCAAGCTTTCCGGCATTGAAAACAAAGATTTTATGAACTGTGTGTGGTACCGCCGCGAACTGGAAATTCCCAAAGAGTGGGCAGGAAAAGAAATCATTCTGCATTTCGGCGCCGTAGATTACCACGCCACCGTTTACATAAACGGCCAACAGGTTTGCACCCACAAGGGCGGTTACACTTGTTTTTCAGCCAACATTACAAAATTCTTAAAGGAAAGCGGAAACGTAATTACGCTGTGCGCTGAAGACGACACAAGGTCCGGCAACCAGCCCTGCGGAAAGCAGAGCAGCAAGCTGAATTCCTATGGCTGCTGCTACACCAGAACAACCGGAATCTGGCAGACGGTTTGGATGGAGGCGGTAGACGCCGCCCACATTCAAAACGTGAAATATACTTCCAATATTCACGACTGCTCCGTGCTCACCCAGGTGTATGTGACAAACGAAGCGCTGGGCTGCAAGCTGCGGGTGCGCACTTTCTTTGAAGGAGTGCCCACGGGGGAGGCCGAAACAGTGATTCACACAAGCGAAGCCTGCGTCACCGTTGCGCTGTCTCAAAAGCATTTGTGGGAGGCCGGCAAGGGGAATTTATATGACACAGAAATCGAGCTGATAAAAGACGGCGTCGTCTGCGACAGCATAAAAGGATATTTTGGCCTGCGCGAGGTGTCGCTCAAAGACAAGGCCTTTTGCCTGAACGGAACCGCGTTGTTCGGCAGATGGGTGTTAGACCAGGGCTTTTATCCCGACGGAATTTATACCGCCCCCAGCGACGAGGCCTTAAAAAACGACATTTTATACTCCATGGAGCTGGGCTTTAACGGCGCCCGCCTGCACGAAAAGATTTTTGAACCCCGGTTTTTATACTGGGCGGACAAACTGGGTTACCTTGTTTGGGGCGAGCACGCAAACTGGGGCCTGAACATCACCGAGCCAGGCCAGCTGATGCACTTCCTGCCCGAGTGGGCAGAGTGCTTAGAGCGCGACTATTCCCACCCGTCTATCATTGGCTGGTGCCCGTTTAACGAAACCTGGGACTGGAGCGACCTAAGGCGTCAGTGCGACGACATTTTGCGCACGGTGTATCAGGTGACAAAGGCCATTGACAAAACCCGCCCGGTGATTGACACCAGCGGAAACTTCCATGTGATTACAGACATTTTCGATGTGCACGACTATGAACAGAACCCGGAAAAATTGAAAGAACATTATAAAGATGCAAAGAACGGCGTTCTGCTGTGCCAGGTTGAACGCAACCCTTACCTTGCCGGGCGGCAGAAGCCAAAGGGCGAGCCGCTGTTTTTAAGCGAATATGGCGGCATACGGCAAAAAAATGGAAACGAGGGCTGGGGCTATGGCGAAGCGCCGGAAAACGACGAGGCGTTCATTGCGCGTTACCGGGGCCTGACAACGGCTATCTTAGACGACGAGCTGTTTATCGGCTTCTGCTACACCCAGTTATACGACGTAGAACAGGAGATTAACGGCCTGATGACCTATGACCGAAAATTTAAATTCGACCCGAAAATTTTCAGAGAAATTAACACCCTGCCGGCGGCAATTGAAAAGAAAAACAAATAAAAAAACGGGATATTGGCGTTTCTGCCAATATCCCGTTCCTGTTATGCAAAACAATTATTTTTTCATCATTTTTTCCGAATAGCATTTTCCGTCCGCCCCGCTGAATTTGCCGCATCTTAACTGAATCACTCTGTCAACAGGGGTAAAATCTGTAAGCATAATTCGAAACAACCCATTGGTTTCGCTGTGCATGGGCGTAATCATTTTATGGGCATAAAACCCGCCGCAAATTTTAATGGAATCATTGCCTTTTACATATATAGCGTCGTCTTTTTTCAAAAACATTGTCTCATCCTTGCACGCACGGAAGGAGCAATGCTCCATCTCAATGCTTCCGCCAGGCTCAAAGAAAAAATCCATGGAGAATTGAACGCCGTCTAATCCTTTGTCCGTCTTAACGTGCAAATCAAATCCGTTTTCCGCCTTATAAATGTCAATCCAAACGTCAAATTCAGGCCGCTTGTTCAGTTCTCTTCTTTCAACGTCACGAAATCCCAAAAGCTCGTTCATTGCAACCGTTTCGCCCAGCGGCATCCAAAAGGCCGGATGCTGTTTCACGTTATGCTCCGATTTCATATACACGCGAATGCCAAAGTCTGTTTTCTCTATGGAAGCCGCTTTATAAATTGCATTAAAATAATCCATCACGAGGCTTACCCTCGGCATTTTTACCTCTCCATAATTCAGCTTTAAAAATGCCGGGTTATCGCATTTTACCGTAGCGCTGAGTTTCCCCTCTTTCACACGGTAAAGCTGCGACTCTTGCATAAACCGCTCAACATGGGTTCTGATGGGCGCAGGTTCCAGTTCCGCTTCGCGCCAGTGCGGGTGTTTGAAGAAAAAATACAGGCAGGTAGACAGCTCTCCATAACCCTGATTCGTTCCCGGGCGCATGCTGTCAACGGCTATCTCTGCGGCAGCGGCATATTCCCCGTTTTGTTGTTCAATGGACATATAGATAAAAGCAGCCGCATTTCCCAATTCATATTTCTTACCATAATCCTGTCTTCCCGAAATATCGGTGTCAACAATGTTGTCAAAATCGGTGAAATCAAGACGGTTCTTCAAATTAACGTCCACAATCTTTAAAAAATCCTCAGCCGAATAAAGCTTGCTTTTACAGCATTCAGAAAGAATCAGCATTTTTTTACTCAATATCTGGTCGTAAACACCCAGACTTCTTTCGGTGAATAAACCGTCGGAATTGATGTCAATTCCCTCTTTGAGGTAGCTGTCTAAAACATCAGAAAAATCGCATTTTTCAGGTTCTAACGCCATGATCAAAGCCAGTGCGGCACAAATGACCCATCTGTGATTGGGGGTGTGAAAGCCGCCCTTGGCAACAGCCACAGCCGACGGCACCAGAAACTCCATTAACGCGGTGTAAAGCTCTGTGTCGTCCATCTGTTTGGCCGCATAAGCAAGATATCCGATGGGTGTTATGGCAAACGCGGTGTCCGGAGGGCTGTCATAATTGTTAAAGCGCAAATCAATCAGGCCGTCTTCACGCGTACACCGCTTCATATAATCCAGTGCGTCAAACAGGCGTTGTCTTAAGTCGCTGCTGTGATAAAACTTTGAGGTTTTCTCATAATAAAGAAATCCAATAACCGGAATAAATTCCGCAGTTGAACAATGATCCGGCAGCGCAACCCCATATTCGCTGTAAAACAAACCGCCGAAATCGGGCCTGCTTTTGTCCGTAACCTGATTTTGAAACGCGTTGTCGGCATAGCGTTCCGCCGCTTGAATGATTTTGTTATATAAATCATTAAATTTCATTGAAATATTCTCCTTCCTGTATCATAAGGCCGCTGATTTTTTATTTCATTAAAACGCACGTTTAAACGACGTAAAGCAAAATACAGAAAAAGTGGAGCACGCTTCCAAACACAACAAACAGGTGAAAAACCGAGTGCATATACCGGTGATTTTTCGCCTTGGCATACAGCACCGCGCCAATGGTGTAAAGAATGCCGCCGGCAATTAAAAAGGCAGTTCCGCCAAATCCCAGCGTGAAATAGGTGGCCTTTGCCGCAAACACAATGCACCACCCCATTGCAAGGTAGCAAATCATGGAAAATCTTTTATACTTTTTAATATCAATGGCGTTCAGCACAATTCCCAACACCGCGCTGCCCCAGATGACGCCGAAAATCCACCAGCCCAAAGGCGCGGAATATTCCCTGAATGAGCACAGGGCCAGCGGCGTATAAGTGCCTGCAATGAGCAGAAAAATGGAGCAGTGGTCAATTACCTGAAACACCTTTTTGGCCATTCGGTTTGGCCTCAGTCCGTGATAAATGCTGGACATGGTGTATAAAATAATCATTGTTGCGCCGTAAATTGCGCTTGCAACCACGCCATAAACATTTTTGTGCAGGGCCGAAAAAACGACGCACAGCACCAGCGCCGCCAACCCAAGGGCGCCGCCCACAATGTGGGACACCATGTTAAAAATTTCTTCGCCTTTTGTGTAGTCGGGCAGTTCCCGTTCTGAAAGTTTTGTCCGCTGCATTTTCATTTTCCATCCCCTTAACCTTTTTAAATTTATTATAAATCCACATGCAGCCGCTGTCAACAGGCACGGCGCAATATTTAAAAATCGTTTGCAAATCCCAAAAAATTTCAAATTTTTATTGACAAGCGTGCGCTGTTTATAGTATAATAAATTTCGTGCCAAATAAGGGATTGTAGCATTTTTCTCATAAATTTTCAAATTTCGGCAAAACTCTTTTTTGAGGACAACTACATACTTTATAAGCTGGAGTGGCACAGTTGGTAGCGCAGCTGATTCGTAATCAGCAGGTCGTGGGTTCAAGTCCCATCTCCAGCTCCAAATTTAGGCTGCGTTGAGATTGATACTCTCACCGCGGCCTTTTTTCATATACATCCCAAAAATCTAAATCGGAAAGCGGAGGTAAAAAAATGTTTAAAAGCAAGTATTTAAACGACGTTATGGAAACAGTGACAAAAAGAAACCCTGCCGAGCCTGAATTTTTGCAGGCTGTAAAAGAGGTTCTGGAATCGTTAGAGCCCGTTATTGAGGCGCATCCGGAATTTGCGGAAAAGGGAATTGTTGAACGAATTGTTGAACCCGAACGGGTGATCACATTCCGTGTGCCCTGGGTGGACGATTCCGGCAAGGTTCAGGTTAACCGCGGATTCAGAGTTCAGTTTAACAGCGCTATTGGGCCTTATAAGGGCGGCTTAAGGTTTCATCCGTCCGTATATCTTGGAATCATCAAATTCTTAGGATTTGAACAAATATTTAAAAATTCACTGACAGGCCTGCCCATCGGCGGCGGCAAGGGCGGTTCAGATTTCGACCCCAAAGGCAAAAGCGACAACGAGGTAATGCATTTCTGCCAGAGCTTTATGACAGAGCTTTCCAAACACATCGGCGCAGATACCGATGTTCCTGCAGGTGACATTGGTGTTGGCGGCCGTGAAATCGGATTTATGTACGGTCAGTATAAAAGGCTCAGAAACGAATATACCGGCGTGCTGACAGGAAAAGGCCTTACATATGGCGGTTCTTTGGCCAGAACAGAAGCAACAGGATATGGTCTTTGCTACTTCACGGAAGAGATGTTAAAAGACGCTGGCAAGTCCTTTAAGGGCGCAACGGTGGTTATTTCCGGTTCCGGAAACGTTGCCATTTACGCAACGAAAAAAGCCACAGAGCTGGGCGGAAAGGTTGTTGCTTTAAGCGACTCTAACGGCTATATTTACGACAAAAACGGCATTGATTTAGACGCTGTAAAGCAGATTAAAGAAGTAGAAAGAAAGAGAATTAAAGAATATCTTACCTATCACCCGGAAGCGGAATATCATGAAGGCTGCAGCGGCATTTGGGGAATTCCGTGCGACATTGCACTGCCCTGCGCAACACAGAACGAAATTGATGAAGAATCGGCAAAAAAACTGGTTGCCAATGGCTGCTACGCTGTGGCAGAGGGCGCAAACATGCCTTCCACGCCGGAAGCGATTGCGCAGTTCCAGTCTAACGGCCTGCTCTTTGGGCCTGCAAAAGCTGCAAACGCCGGCGGCGTTGCAACATCTGCACTGGAAATGAGCCAGAACTCTATGCGCTACAGCTGGACATTTGATGAAGTTGACGCAAAACTGAAAGACATTATGGTTAACATTTATAAAAACACCAGAGACGCCGCTGAAAAGTATGGCAAGAAAGGTGACTTTGTTGCCGGCGCAAACATCGCGGGCTTTATGAAAGTTGCAGAAGCCATGATGGCACAGGGAATTGTTTAAAAAAGCGAATAAAAAACTCCGGACAAAATGCTGAGGGTATTTATATAATGCGAAAAAGACAATGAATACAGAATCGGTATTGGAAGGTAGAAACAGAGGTGCGAATGGAAACGTTCGCACCTTTTTCTATGTGTTTCATAACTATATATAGCTTTCATAGTAAAAAAATGGAGCGGAATGAAATAGTTTTTGTTCGGCATTGTAATTTGATGAATTGTCTGATATAATTCTTTCATAGGACAAATAATAAAGATGGGAGATTTGATATGAAAAAACTGATTAGCGGAATACTTATGTTCGCAACGTTAATGATATCCCTACCAATATTGGCTGCAACCTCAACACTGCCGGAGGGGTATGAAGTTACTGACTTTCGCTTTTTTATTAACGATGAATTGCAACAAATTACAGTTTATAGGAACAGCAATTTCTTCCAATCAGACGAAAAGGAGTATGTACCATTACAAGCTTGCATGGAGGCATTAGGCTGTACTTTTGAACGGAAAAGCCCGACCAACATAATGATTAAAACCCCGGATAATCGCACAATTGATATGAGCATCGGCGAAAAAACCATCAGTTACACCGGCGGTTTAAGAGGCGTTGCACGTGTTCCCTGGGAGTATATGGAGTTAGATGGAACAATTTATTATCCACTATATGAATTTCCGGAGCTTATAAACTGTGAAGTTTTATATGAAGGGAACAATATTTATCTTGATACTGATGAATATCTTAAAAAGAATCATTCTAACGATAGTATTGGACGAAAAGTTAATATTGATGTTTATGTTAATGATATTAAAGTTGAGACGCTTGTATATAGCAACAGAAAAAGTCCATCCGTGCAGGGGCCGGATAATATAAGCGATTATGTTCAGTTAAAGCCGATTTTAGAAGTATTAGGCATAGCGTTGTCCGCGACTGCCGAATGGTATTATTGGATGGACGAACCGGTTGAAATTGACGGCGATATATATGTTCCTTTTTCAACAATACGTTATAATATCAATGGCAGTTTAAAGCAGGACGATTATGATAGCATGTATCTGTATTCCGCTGATTATGTACGTGAAGATATTCCTGCAACATTAGAAGATGCGTATAAGGCTCTTGACGAACTTTTATATCCGGAGGAAATTGAGTATATAAAAAATCTTGCGGAAGATGACATGATAGAATTGCATTTCAGTCTTGGACTGTGGATACGCAACAACTGGCTGTATCCGACAAACAGCCGATTAACCAAAGCATTATTAGAACAAAATCCAGATTTTAACCACCCTGATGATATGTCGCAGTTTATTCTTGTTGGATATCATCGTTATCTGAATAATGGTTCTGCGTCCACGCCGCCGACACTTTCCGAAAATCACAGCATTGTGTTTTCCGACGTTACCGAAACGCATTGGGCATATAACGACATTGTGTCCTTAACAAAGTCAGGCGTTTTAAATGGTTATGAGGACGGCACGTTTCGGCCGGATAATTATGTTACACAAGCTGAGATGGCAAAAATCATTACAATTGCTTTTGATTTGCAAGGCAATAGCGAGGACAAAAATGCTAATGAAGCAACGAAAGCCAACACCTTGAAAAGAAATATTAAAAAGAATAATCCCAACGAATGGTGGAGCGAGTTTGCTTTAATTGCAGTGGATTATTATGCAGGCGGGCCTTCGATGGTCTATAATAGTAATGAAGAAGCAAATCGAAGGCAGGTCGCTGTTGCTTTAGTAAATATTCTAAATCCCGAATATGGCTTTGATTATACGACAACAGGATATTTCTTTTCTTCAAATTGGAAAGATACTCTAAGAAGTGAATTCGTAGATTTTGCAGAAAATGATGGATGGGATGACGATCGCTATATTGATTATGAAGATGGCTATATTGTAAACTCTCCGAAACACATTTACCTTGCAAAAACAATGGGTCTGATATCGGGATATCCCGATGGCACATTCAGGCCTCTTGGCAATATCACACGTGCCGAGTTTTGTGCTATGGTAAATAGAGCCTTGGATTTACGCAATAAGAATTGAATGTTCATCAGGGAGCAAATAAGCAGTATGCCTCGATCTTTCACGCCGCTTACCGTATAAACATGAAACGGTGTAACTCACCCGGGTGAGTTACACCGTTGTTCACTTCTCCTACTGCCTTATTAGCATCGGGCAAATATCCGGCAATTTTATTTTATAAGTCTACCGAAATTCCGCCGGTGGCCGGAACTGTAATTTCTTTTTCTTCCGTTTGTTCCACATCGTCCATTTTTGCGTTTGCCAGCATGAGCTTAATTCGGTTTTGCTGGTTTACCTGGCTGGCGCCGGGGTCATAATCTACCGCAACAATGTTCGCGTCAGGGTGAATGGCCTTAATTTTATTCTGCATCCCCTTTGCAACAATGTGGTTTGGCAAACACCCAAAGGGCTGTGTGCACACAATGTTTTTCACGCCTTCTGTCACCAGCTCCGCCATTTCAGAAGTTAACAGCCACCCCTCGCCCATTTTCACGCCCTGGCCGATATATTGTTCTGTAATGTCCTTCTTTTCAGAAAAGCCCAGGGGCGCGCGGAACACGCCGTGGTCTTTTACGATTTTATACATGCTGTTTTGCCGCTTGGTCAGATAATGATAAGCAATCTTACTGATTTTAGCTTTCACAGCCTTTCCGCCGTAAAGCTTTTGGTCCACCACGCCGTTATAAACACAATA
Organism: Congzhengia sp.; assembly: GCF_037235575.1. Lineage (NCBI taxonomy): Bacteria > Bacillati > Bacillota > Clostridia > Eubacteriales > Oscillospiraceae > Congzhengia > Congzhengia sp. The sequence goes on from NZ_JAXUNN010000025.1 coordinate 123,532, forward strand.
AAGACAAAAGTCTAAAAGGCCCGGAACAACGACCTCAGCTCCTTCCGAAACCAAAAAGTCCTCTAAGTGGTTGTTTCCGATGGGGGAATATTTTACATAAATTTCGCCCACAATTCCTACTCTGGGACGACGCTCTTCCCGCTTTTCCACCGCCGCAAAATCGTCTAAAATCTGCGGAAAATACTTTTTTAAATACCCAAAGGTAGTGAGGCTCCCCGTTTCCCATTTTTTCAGAAAAAACGCCTGCCATTTTTGAATCACCTTTTCCGTGTCTCCGCTGTGGACTTCATAGGGCTCACACTGGTTTTTAATCATCATTAAAAAGTCGCCCACAATCACGGCCGTCATGGCCTTCAGCAAGAACGGAACGGTAATTTTAAAGCCTGGCGAAGGCGAAAGGCCGGAAACGTTCAGCGAGATAACCGGAACCTTGTGAAAGCCCGCCTTGTCAAGGGCCTTGCGCAAAAGATGAATATAGTTCGAGGCCCGGCACCCGCCGCCGGTTTGGGTTATCATCAACGCGGTTTTTTCCGGGTCAAAATCCCCGCTTTCCAAGGCCTGCATCATCTGGCCAATTACAATAATGGCCGGATAGCACATGTCGTTGTGCACATATTTTAAGCCTGCCTCCACCACCGCAGGCCCTTCGTTTTTCAAGATATGGGTTTTATATCCGTCCTGCCTTAAAATCTGTTCGATAAAGGAGAAATGAAGCGGCAGCATATCTGGAATTAAAATGGTATGGGTATGCTTCATTTCCTCGGTGAACACCGGCGCACCGGTTTGAACTGTTTTTTCGTGCTTCATTTCGGCTTCACCTCCGTTTTTTGTTCAATGGCGCACAAAAGGCTTCTCAGCCGAATTTTCACCGCGCCGGAATTATTAATTTCATCTATTTTAATTTGCGTATAAAGCTTATCCTCTCGCTCTAAAATGCTTCGGCACTCGTCGGTTGTAACCGCGTCAATGCCGCAGCCGAACGAAACCAGCTGCACGAAATTTGCACGCTCCGACTGTGCACAGAATTTCGCCGCGCTGTAAAGCCGCGAGTGATACGTCCACTGGTTTAAAACCGAAACTTTTGGCGGGGAAACAAAATCGCACACGCTGTCGTCAGACAAAACCACCACCCCCAGGGAAGAAACCAGCCGGTCAATGCCGTGGTTAATCTCCGGGTCAATGTGATAGGGCCTGCCCGCAAGCACAATAATTGGCAAATCGTGCTCCTCGGCATATGCAATTCCCTTTCTGCCGAATTCCCGAACCCTTTCGCGGTAAGCGCCAATCGCCGCATAGGCCTTCTTCGCCGCCCGTTTTACCTCGGCGCGTTTTATGCCGGGATAAACTTCTGCAAGGCACTTCATCATTTGTTTTGGAAACGTATCCGGGTGATCAATCCCCAAATAGGGGTATAAAAACCGGACAGTTTTCACAGCCGGCATGTTGGCGGCAATCAGTTCCGGATAATATGCCACTACAGGGCAGTTAAAGTGGTTATCCCCTTTCTCTTCATCTAAGTTATACGACATGCAGGGGTAAAAAATGGTGTCAATTCCGCGATGAATTAAATCGCTAATTGCCCCGTGCACCAATTTTGCCGGATAGCACACCGTGTCAGACGGAATGGTGTCCCGTCCCAGCTCATAGGTCTTTCTGGTGGTCGGCTCAGAAAAGACAACCTCAATTCCAAGCTCAGCAAAAAATGCCGTCCAAAAGGGATAAAGTTCAATGATATTCAGTGCATAGGGCATGCCGATTTTCCCCCGTGTTCCGGGTTTTATCTTCGCTTTTTCCTCATCGAAAAGGCTCCGTTTAAACTGATAGGCATTGGGCAAATCCTTCTGTGCGGCGGTCTTCAACGGTGTTTCACACCGGTTGCCGGAAATAAATTTGCGCCCGCCGGAAAACGTGTTCACCGTGAGCCTGCACTTATTGGTGCATCCGCCGCAAACTGCTTCCTTCGTGGTGTTCACAAAATTTTCAAGCTCTTCTTTCGGGCTGATGGAAGATTGCGCCTTCCCCTGCTCTTTTGCATACAGAGCTGCGCCGAACGCGCCCATAAGACCGGCAATGGTGGGCCGGGTAACCTCTTTTCCAATTTCACGTTCAAAGGAGCGCAAAACCGCATCGTTATAAAACGTGCCGCCCTGCACCACAATTTGGTTTCCTAAATCGTCGGCGCTTTTTGCACGAATGACCTTATAAAGGGCGTTTTTCACCACGCTGACGGAAAGCCCTGCCGAAATGTCGTGAATAGAAGCGCCGTCTTTTTGCGACTGCTTCACCGACGAATTCATAAACACCGTACACCGGGAGCCTAAATCTACCGGGTGCTTTGCAAAAATGCCCAGCTTTGCGAACTCTTCGGCGTCATATCCCATGGATTTTGCAAAGGTTTCAATAAACGAGCCGCAGCCCGACGAGCACGCTTCGTTTAGCATAATGTTGTCGATTGCGCCGTTTTTAATTTTAAAGCATTTAATGTCCTGTCCGCCGATGTCGATAATAAAATCCACATCCGGCCGGAAAAATGACGTAGCTTTAAAATGAGCCATGGTTTCAACCAGGCCAAAATCCACGCCAAACGCATTTACCATTAAACTTTCGCCGTAGCCTGTGGCGGCAGAGCCGCGAATGGTTACCCTGTCTTCGCACAGGCTGTAAATTTCAAGCAGACACTTTTTCACAGCCTCTAACGGGTTTCCCTTGTTTGAGCTGTAGTAGCTGTATAAAATGCGGTTATCGCTGTCTGTCAGCACCAGTTTCACCGTGGTGGAACCGCAGTCGATGCCGAGGTAGGCGTCCCCTTTATATTCCGATAAGTCGGCGAACTCCACCGCGGCCTTTTGGTGCCGCGCAGAAAACGCCTGATATTCCTCCTCCGTTTCAAACAGGGGACGCATATAGGTGTTGTGCCCCGTGTCGGCAGCGGCATTTTTCAGGCGCTCCGCTAAACTGTTATACGTTAAGGCTGTGCCGCTTTCCTTTGCATATATCGCTGCGCCTGCGGCAACAAAAAACAGGTCATATTCCGGGAACACTGCAGTTTCATCCGAAAGTGCCAGCGTTTCTTTAAACTGCTTTTTTAAACAGTCAAAAAAGTGGATCGGGCCGCCCAAAAAGGCGATTTTGCCCGTTAGCTGCCGTCCCCTTGCAAGGCCGGTTATGGTCTGCTCCACCACCGCATGGAAAATGCTTGCGGAAATGTCCCGCTTATCCGCGTTTTGGTTTAACAGCGGCTGAATGTCAGACTTGGCAAACACGCCGCACCGCGACGCTATGGGATAAAGCCTTGCCGCCGCAAGCCCCTGTTTGTCCATTTCGTCGGGGGACAAGTTTAAAAGCACCGCCATCTGGTCGATAAACGAGCCGGTTCCGCCGGCACAGGTGCCGTTCATACGTTCTTCCACGCCGCCCGTTAAAAACAAAATCTTGGCGTCTTCTCCGCCCAACTCCACCACAATGTCAACATCGCCCAAAAGGAGCCGTACGGCTTTTTCCGTTGCAAAGACCTCCTGCACAAAGCTCACATTTGCGCTGTTTGCCAGCCCCAAACCGGCAGAACCCGAAATTGACACGGTAAATTCTTCGTCGCCTACAAGTGCTTTCACTTTTTCTAAAATCTCCAGCGTCTTTGTCCGCACCTGGGACATATGACGCTCATAATGCGTAAAAAGAATGCGGCTGCCTTCCATTACCGCAATCTTCACTGTTGTCGATCCAATATCTATTCCTATGCTGAGACGCAAAATTAATGCCTCCTCACGATTTTTCTACATAATATGACAAAAATCAAATTTTGTCCACAATCACTTTCATTTTATTCTAATTTATCATATTTATTTTATCACAAAATTCGCGCTCCGTCCAGCAATAAGTTCATTTTTTAACAATGTATTAACGTTTTCATTTCGGGCATATTAAACAGAGGTGATTAAATTTATGAATGAAAAATTAGCCGGCGGGCCTGTCCGTCTATTCGGATTGGCCGCGCTGTTTTTAATCGGCGCGGTTGGGTATGGCGCCATAGAAATTCTGTGGCGCGGATATACGCACTGGACCATGCTTTTCGCAGGTGGAACTTGTTTCACGATATATTACAAACTATGTGAAGATGAAAAAAATATGCCGCTTTTCGCAAAATGCTTCTTCGGCGCACTGATTATCACCTGTGTGGAGCTGATGTTCGGCACTGTGGTAAACGTTTTGCTGAACTGGAACGTGTGGGACTATTCAAACATTCCGCTGAACTTTTTCGGTCAGATTTGCCTGCCGTTTTTTGTGCTTTGGTTTTTGTTGTGTGTTCCAATAACTGCGCTGTGTAACGGAATTCGCAAATGGAAGGCGTAAAATAAAACTGCGTTGCTCCCGGAATTTCCGGGAGCAACGCAGTTTTATTTATGTTTGTTCAGAATAAAATGTCGGATCATCACTTCTTTCGAGGAGATAGTCCAATGAAACATGAAAATAATCGGCAATCAGAATCAATTCCCGATAGCCCGCCTCGCGTTCGCCGTTTTCATAACGGGAGATGGTATTTTGGTTCATATTTAAATCCATTGCAAGTTTTAGCTGCGTTATATTTTTTTGTTTTCTTAATTCTTTTAATCTCATACACACATCCTCTTGACATGATTATACCAATTTGGTATAATCAATATTATCCCAAATTGGTATATTTTAATTTTATTATTCGGAAAGGAAAAAGAAATGTTTATATATACAGATGCGTGTGAAGCCGAAATTCCCGAAATTGTGCAAGTTCACTTAAAATGCTTTGAAAGTTATTTTCTCAGTTCTTTGGGTGAAACGCTGCTTGAAAACTATTACAAACAATTTTTGAAAGAAGATAATTTATTTGTGGTTGCAAAGGATTCTGAAAATAATAAAATAATTGGTTTTTGTATGGGATATTACAGCGGTAGTCAGGCAAAAAATCATTTTGAGCAAAAAAATAAAGCCGCTTTAGCAAAAAAACTTTTCTTTCTGTGCTTAAAATTAGATAGAGCCGCAATATCACGGTGTTTAAAAAAAATCTCCACTGTTTTCAAACAAAAAAATAAACATACGACAGCGGAACATGCAAACACAGCGAGTTTGCTGTCTATTTGTATTTTAAATGATTATAGAGGAAAAGAATACGGCGTGTCAGAAGTATTGCTTCAAAATTTCGAAAAAAAATTAATAGAAAACAAAATAAAAAGCTACACATTATCTGTCTACAAAGATAACGGAAGAGCAAGAAATTTTTATCTGAAAAACGGTATGAAATGTATCGCAGAACATGACGGCAGCGCCATATATATCAAAACTTGTTAAAATTTGATGATATAAAAACAGGCCGGAAAGCAAATGCTTTCCGGCCTGTTTTTATGTTACTGTGAAAGGACGCGGCTGAGGCGTGAAAAGTCGAACCCAACTTCTTTTAAAAATTCCATTGCAATCAGCGTGGCGCCTGTGCCGTTGGGGTGTACCCTGTCCCAGGTGAGGTAGCTGGAATGGCGCACCTTTAAATATTCGTCAAACACCCTCTGCAAATTAATGCAGATAAATCCATAATCCTTTGCTATGCGTTTTACTGCCGCCACATATTCATCCATGCGTTTTCGCATCATGTCCTCTTTTAACGGTTCCATGTAATAGGGCGTCATCAGCGTAACGCCTTTCACATAGGGAACGGTTCTGTCTAAAAGCTCCCGGTAGGTTCTTTCATAAATTTCAGGCGTAATGCAGTCTTTGGCGCAGCAGTCCGGCGTGTCGAACTGCCGCCACACGTCGTTAATCCCAATTAAGATGTTCACCCAATCCGGCTCTAAATCTAAAACGTCAGACTGCCACCGGTCGTCTAAATCCAAAACATTGTTGCCCGAAATGCCCATGTTCGTAATTCTGATGTTTCTTTCCGGGTAATAGCCATTGATGAAATTGCTGATTACGCGGATAAACCCTGTTCCCACACCGTCGTGCAGGCCCTCGCCCACAGGGCGCGCTCTTCCGAAGTCTGAAACAGAGTCGCCGATAAACAAAACCCTGTCTTTTGCGTCAAATATCATTTTCTGCCATCTCCTTATTATTTTTCAAAACAGCCGCCCTTTCAGGAAGCTGAACCAGCACAATGGCGGCAAACATCAGCGTGCAGCCAAAAATCTGCGGCACGTTCATGCGTTCGCCCAAAAGAATCCAGCCGGAGAGCACCGCAAACACCGACTCTAAGCTCATCAGCATGGAGGCCGATGTGGGGTCTGTATATTTTTGCCCCACAATCTGCAGGGTGTAGGCCACACCGCAGGACATAATTCCCGAATATAAAATCGCGCCGATGCACTGCTTAATTAAGGCCCAATCAGGGCTTTCAAAGAGAAACATTGCAATGCAGTTTAACAGTCCGCAAACAAAAAACTGCGTGCAGGCAAGCTTAACCCCGTCGGTTTTCGGCGCAACCCTGTCAATGACTAAAATATGGAACGAAAACACAATGGCGCACAAAAAGGTTAAAAAGTCGCCAAAGCAAAAATTGATTTCCGCCCCAAACAGGCACAAAAAATACATTCCCAAAACCGCTAAAAGCACGCCGGACACTATTTTCAGGTTCAGCTTTCTTCCGGCAAAAATACCCATGACGGAAACAAAAATAATATACAGCGCCGTGATAAACCCGCTTTTTCCCGCCGTTGTTTCCTTAAGTCCCAGCGACTGCAGCGTGGAGGCTACGCACAGCAGCACGCCGCAAACAGCGCCGTAAAGCAGCAGCTTTTTAAAATTGCACTTTTTATACGTTCCCTTTTTCTTTTTCCCTGCGTCCGTTATCAAAATCACGGGCAAAAGAACCAGGCCGCCTAACAGCGTCCGGATTCCGTTAAAGGTGTTTGCGCCGATATAATCCATCCCTATGCTTTGGGACACAAACGAAATTCCCCAAACCAATGCGGTAATTGCCAAAAGAAAATTACCGCGCATTTTCGTTGACATTTTACTCCTCCAAATTCACAATTTATTCTTTTATATCTTCTGTAACACACATCGGCCGAACATCCTTACTTTTCAGCGTCAGGTTCACGTTTTCCGCACGAAAGCCGTCTGCATGGCGCACATAAATTCCCCAGGCGGGCAGCACGCCGAAGTTATGAAATTCAGGATAGCGCACGCCCATTTCAGGAACTTTGCCCACAGGCGCCATGGCTTCCCCGCCTGCCATTTGCATATCCACATTGCGGATTACAATGTTTTTAAGGCGCGCGGTTTCCGTTCCCGAAACCACAATGCAGCTTTTCGCGTTTCCCCAGGCCTCGCCTTTGTAGGTTGTGCCAATTGCGTTCACCGCGTCGCCGTGAATGTCAGAAATTAAAAGGTTTTCAATCACACCCGGTTCCTTTCGCTCATGCCCTTCGTGGTAAACCCGCAGGCGCTCGCCGTTGGCAATGAAAATCGGCCCGGTGGTGTTTAAAAACGTAATATTTTGAATGGTGACATTTTTCGCGTTTCCGCCGTCAACAGGAACAATTTTAATGCCGCAGCCGTTGCAGTCGTAAACAAAACAGTCGGAAATGGTGATGTTCTCGAAATCGCCCACCGACTCTGTGCCGATTTTGATTGCCGCCCAGTTGGTAGTAATGACACAGTTTTTCACCGTAATGTCACGGCACGGCCTGTCTACCGTGGCTTTCAGGCAAATTGCATCGTCGCCGGTGTCTAGGCTGCAGCCTGAGATGACGCACCTTCTGCATGCGTCAATGTCAATGGCGTCGTTGTTTTCATTCACGCGGCTTTTAATGGTAACGTTTGTAACCGTTACGTCCTCACAGTCCATCAAATGCAGGTTCCAGGCCGCGGAATCGCGAAGTTCAATTCCGTCTAACGCAATGTTCTTACAGCCAATGAGCCGCACCAAAAAAGGCCGCTCCAAATGGTTGGGGTGTTCCTGATTAAAAATGCCGCCCCTGCCGGAAATCACGCCGCCGCCATAAATTTTTACGTTTGTCACATTTTCGGCATAAATTAAACTTTTGCCCCGCAGGTTGTCCACCGCGTCGGTAAACAAATCCACGTCAGAGGAATATTCGCTGAAATCTGCCGTGCCGAAAAGATAAGCTCCTCTTTTTAAATTCAGTTTCAAATTGTCCCGCAAAAAAATGGTTCCCAGCACATAAGCTCCCGGTTCAACCGTAAGTTCCGTCCCGCTCTTTGCGGCGCTGTCAACCGCCTCTTGAAACCGTTTTGTTGTCATATTTTCAGGTGTAATGTTCATTGTTGTGTTTCGTCTCCTCTATTTTAAAATAACGTTTTTTTCTCCAAGCAGGCGCTTTAGCGCGCCAATCACATCGTCTCCCCCGCTGCACCAAAGGCTTTTTGGGGCCAGGGCAGTCATATTTTTTTCCTCCACAAAAATATATGCAGGCACGTCGCCTGTGTGCTCCGCCAAAATGGCTTTTGCCCGGTCGATTAAAAAGTCCTTCCCCAGCTCAAATTTCATAAAGAGCTTTTGCTCGCCTGCCGGAGGCTTCATGCCGTGCTCTAAGGGAGAAATGGCGTCGCAGAGGATTTTTGGCTCTTCGTCCTCCCGGAAAGACAGCCTGCCGCTGATAACAATAGGAGCATCCTCGGATAAATATTGTTTGCACCGCTCATACACGTTGGGAAACACCAATATTTCCGCCTGGCCGGTTAAATCCTCAGCGGTGACGAACGCCATCATCTTGTTATTTTTTGTTATCTTTGTTTTCACTCCGGTGGCTAAAGCGCAGATTTTCACTTTTGCGCCGTCTGTAACGTTCCGGTTTTCTTCAAAAACTGCCGCCTCGTCCTCTCCGTCCGGGGTGCTTCCCCGCTGCAGCTCAGAAAAAGACAGCGTTGAAATGTCCGCAATTTCGTCTGCAAACTCGTTTAAGGGGTGGCCGGAAATGTAGTAGCCAATGCTTTCTTTTTCCAGCTTTAACAGTTCCTTTTGAGAAAACTCTGCAATGTCTGTGGAAAAAGCGTCGGCGGTTTCTTCTTCGTCCCCCCAGAGGGACATCTGACCGGAAATGTTCCGCTTAAAGTCGTCGGCAAACGAATCGATAATACCTTCAAAATCCTTTAGCAGACAGGAGCGTTTTTCGCCCAGGGCGTCGAACGCGCCGGCCTTGATTAAATACTCATGCACGCGCTTTGTAACGTTCAGCGAAAGGGTTCGCTTTGCAAAATCGCGGTAGCTTAAATATGCCCCGCTGCTTCTGCGCTCCTCCACAATCGCCTCAACACAGCCAACGCCTACGTTTTTAATCACCGCCAGCCCGAACCGGATATCCCCGTCGGTAACGGTGAACCCTGCGGCGCTTTTGTTAATGTCCGGCGGCAGAATTTTAATGCCCATCCGCGCCGCCTCCGCGGAATAGCCGTTTACCTTGTCCGGCGAATCCAGCACCGAAGAAAGCAGCGCCGCCATATACTGGGCGGGATAGAAATATTTTAGATATGCGGTCTGGTAAACCACAAACGCATAGGCCGCGGCGTGGGATTTGTTAAAGGCATAGTTGGCAAAGTCCATCATTTCGTCAAAAATCGCGTTTGCGGTTGCCTCGTCCACGCCACGCCGCAGGCAGCCTTCAATCTGAACTGTGCCGTCTTCATTTTCCTTGCCGTAAATAAAGTTTTTGCGTTCTTCGTTCATCACATCGGCTTTTTTCTTGCTCATGGCGCGGCGCACCAAATCTGCCCGGGCCAGAGAATAGCCGCCTAATTTCCGCACAATTTCCATAACCTGCTCCTGATAAACCATGCACCCGTAGGTGACGTTTAAAATAGGCTCTAACGCAGGGTGTTTATATTGCACGTTTTCAGGGTGAATTTTGTTTGCAATATACCGCGGAATCTGGTCCATTGGGCCGGGACGGTAAAGAGAAATGGCGGCAACAATATCCTCTATGTTTTCCGGCCGCATTTCTTTAATAAACTGTTTCATGCCCGGGCTTTCCAGCTGGAAGACCCCCTCTGTTTCTCCCCGGGAAATCATTTTATAAACGCCGTCTTCGTTTAAATTAATGTCGTCAATGTTAATTTCCTCGCCGGTGGAATCCTGAATAATGTTCAGAGCGTCTTTAATAATTCCTAAATTCCGCAGCCCCAAAAAGTCCATTTTTAAAAGCCCAAGCTCCTCCACGGTGTCTTTCGGAAACTGCGTGATTAACACATCGTCATTTTTTTGCAGAGGCACATATTCCGTCAGGGGCTTTTGCGAAATCACCACGCCTGCCGCGTGGGTGCCCGCGTTGCGGATTAAGCCCTCTAAGGCCATAGCGTCGTCAATCAGTTCATGAACGGTTGCGTCGCCGTCATATTTTGCCTTCAGCTCCGGATTGAGCTTTAACGCCTTGTCTATGGTCATGTGCAGGTCAAAGGGAATCATTTTCGCAATTGCGTCCGTGTCGCTGTAGGAGATGTCCAGCACGCGCCCAACGTCGCGTATGGCGTTTTTGGCCTTCATTTTGTTAAACGTAATGATCTGCGAAACGCAGTCCCTGCCATATTTTTCAACAACATAGTCAATTACCTGCTGCCGGTCTTCGTTGCAGAAGTCAATGTCAATATCCGGCATGCTGATGCGTTCCGGATTTAAGAACCGTTCAAAAATCAGTCCGAACCGAATGGGGTCGATGTTGGTAATATTCAGGCAATAGCTCACCACACTGCCGGCGGCGGAGCCTCTGCCCGGCCCCACGGGAATTTTTCTGTCTTTGGCAAATTTAATAAAATCCCAAACGATTAAAAAATAGTCTACATAGCCCATGCTGCGGATCACTTCAAGTTCAAAATCAAGGCGTTCCTTTACTTCATTCGCTTTTTCGCCGTACCGTTTGCGAAGCCCTTCATAGCAGAGGGATTTTAAATAGTCAAACGCGTCGCCGCTGTTTGGCACCGCAAACTTTGGCAGCTTCAGCACGCCGAATTCAAATTCCAAATCGCACATGTCTGCAATTTTCTGTGTGTTAGAAAGCGCGCCCGGAACCTGGCCGAATAAAGCGTTCATTTCCTCTTCGCTCTTTAAATAAAACTCGTCGGTCTCAAAGGCCATTCGGTCGGTTTCCGCCACCTTGCGGTTGGTTTGAATGCACATGAGCAAATCCTGATATTTTGCGTCCTTTTTTTCAATGTAGTGCACATCGTTGGTGGCAACCAGCCCAATGCCGGCTTCCTGGGCGTAAGGAATTAAAAATGCGTTCACGCGGCGCTGGTCGGCAATTCCGTGATTTTGAATTTCCAAAAAGAAATTTTCTTTGCCGTAAAGGCTGCTGTACTGTGCGATCAGCTTCTTTGCCCGCTCCTCATCTCCGTTTACAATGGCCTGGGGAATTTCCCCGGCCAGACAGGCAGAAAGGCAAATCAGCCCCTCTGCGTGCTGTTTTAAAACAGAAAAATCCACCCGGGGCTTGTAATAAAACCCATCTATGAACCCGGCGGAAACGACTTTAATTAAATTGCGGTATCCCGTCATGTTTTTTGCAATCAGCACAAGGTGGTGGGTGGTGTTGCCGTTATCGTGAGACTTTATGTTCCTGTCCTTCGCCGCCACATACACCTCACAGCCGATTAACGGTTTTATTCCGGCTGCTTTCGCCTCTTTATAAAACTCAATTACGCCGCACATGTCCCCGTGGTCTGTAATTGCTAAGGCGTTCATATTCAGTTCTTTGGCTCTTTTAACCAGCGGCCCGATTCTGCAGGCGCCGTCTAAAAAGCTGTATTCCGTATGGGTGTGCAAATGAACAAAGCTCATAGTTCTCTCCTTTTATGTAAATCTTACATCTATTGTACATTGATTCCGTAAGAAAATCAACATTTTTCTCAATATTTTTATCGTTTAGCATTTGACTTTTTTCCTGCATGCCTGTATAATATTATAGTATAAATAGGCAAACTATATTGAGCATGTTATGTGCAAACTAAAAAAAGGAAGTGTGCTTTATGGCGGCAATTCATTTGACAAAAGAAAATTTCGACGCTGAGGTATTATCCTCCGACGTTCCGGTTCTGGTGGACTTCTGGGCATCCTGGTGCGGCCCGTGCAAAATGGTTGGCCCGCTGATTGAGGAGCTGTCAGACGAATTCAGCGGAAAAGCAAAAATTGCAAAAGTGGATATCGACAAAGAGGGTGAGCTTGCTATGCGCTTCAACGTGATGAGCATTCCCACCATTATTGTGTTTAAAAACGGCGAGGTTGCCGACCAGAGCGTTGGCGCGTTCCCCAAAGGCCATTACAGCGATATGCTGACAAAACAACTTTAACACAAGGCGGTAAAACTATGATAACCAGCAAACAGAGGGCATATCTTCGTTCCCTTGCAAACGGCGTGCCGTCCATTTGCCAAATCGGCAAGGACGGAATTACGGAAAATTTAACAAAACAGCTCGACCAAGCACTTGCGGCAAGAGAAATTGTAAAAACCAACGTTTTGGAGAATGCCCCCTGTTCCGCCAGGGAAGCCTGCACCGAGCTTTCTATAATTTTGTCGGCGGAGCCGGTTCAGGTAATCGGCAAGGTGTTTGTGCTCTACCGGCAGGCACCCGATGAGAAAAAAAGGACCATTGCGCTGAAAGGGAACTGAAAATGAGTAAAATCGGTCTTTTCGGCGGGACGTTCGACCCCATTCATTTTGGACATTTAATGCTTGCGGAACAAGTTTTAAAGGAATTTTCCCTTGATGAAATTAAATTTATTCCGGCGGGCATTCCTCCCCACAAGACAAAAAAAAAGGTGACGGATAAACAGCACCGGCTTAACATGGTGCTTCTGGCCACAAAGGACAACCCCCGGTTTTCCGTTTCAGATTACGAAATTTGCAATGAGCGCTTAAACTATTCCTATATTACGATTTCACATTTTAAAGAACAAAATCCAAAGGACGAATTTTTCTTTATTGTGGGCGGCGATTCGTTCCGTAATTTTCCCGAATGGAAAAATTACAGAACCTTAATTTCGCTGTGCACTTTTATTGTTGTGCCGCGGCCGGGAATCGAGCCGACCGGGTATTTTGAAAAGTTTTGCGGAGATGAGGCGCCGCCCCGGGTGTTTTTTTTAACCGGATTTTCGTGCGGAATTTCCTCAACAGCAATCCGAATGCAGCTGAAAGAGGGAAAAGAAGTTTCAGGGCAGGTGCCGCCTAGTGTAGAGCAGTATATAAAAACCAACAAACTTTATATTTAGGAGCCGGAAATGACTACGGAACAAATGAAAGAAAAACTTGGCGGTATGCTGACCGACCACAGATATACACACTCTTTGGGCGTGATGGAAACGGCCGAAAAAATGGCAAGGCTGTTCGGTGCAGATGTGCAAAAGGCGCAGACAGCCGGCCTGCTTCACGACTGCGCCAAACAAATTGACCGCGAAACCCAGCTCGCCATGTGCGACAAGCTGGGCGTGCCGTTAGACGATTTAAAGCGCGAAAACACTGCACTCTTGCATGCGGAGCTGGGCGCACGCTTAGCAGAAACGGAGTTTGCCGTATGCGACAGCGAAATTCTGGGGGCCATCAAGTATCACACCCTGGGCCGCGCAAACATGACGGATTTAGAAAAAATTTTGTATCTTGCCGACATAATTGAGCCCAACCGCAGGGAGTTTGAGGGATTAAAAGAATTGCGCGCCCTGTGCGAAAAGGATTTAAACGAGGCGCTTTTGTATGGGCTGGAGCTTACCATTGCCCACATTGGCAGAAAGGGCCGCATTTTACATACACAAACCATGGAAGCAGAAGCATTTTACCGAAACCTGCTCCACAAGGAGGCTTACCATATGAAACCACTGGATGCATTTGAAAAAGCAAAAAAGGCTGTGAAGGTGTTAGACGCAAAAAAAGCCAACGACATTGCGCTTTTAAAGGTCAGCGACCTAACAATTTTGGCGGACTATTTTGTAATCTGCTCGGCAAATTCCACAACCCAGGTGCGCGCTTTGGCCGACAGCATTGAAGAAGAATTTGAAAAGGTTGGGATAAACCCTCTGTCCCGGGAGGGCAAGCAGGGGCTGAACTGGATTTTATTGGACTACGGCGATTTTATTCTTCACATCTTCTATCAGGAAACCCGGGAGTTTTACGGTTTGGAAAAGCTGTGGGACGACGCGGAAAAGATGGATGTTGATAAAATTATAAACGAATCATGAAATAATTTGGAGGCTCTAAATGGACTATAATTTTAAAGAAATTGAAAAAAAGTGGCAGGATAAATGGTATTCGGAAAATACCTTTGCCGCAAAAGACGACTTTACGCTTCCGAAGTTCTACGCCCTGGTGGAATTTCCCTACCCTTCCGGTCAGGGCCTGCACGTGGGACATCCCCGAAGCTACACCGCCTTAGACATTGTGGCGCGAAAAAAACGCATGGAGGGCTTTAACGTGCTCTACCCCATGGGGTGGGACGCTTTTGGCCTGCCTACGGAAAACTACGCGATAAAGAACAAAATCCACCCTGCAATTGTTACAAAAAATAACATAGAAAACTTTAAACGCCAGCTGAAAAGCATTGGGTTTTCGTTTGACTGGTCGAGAGAAATCTCCACCACCGACGAAGCATACTACAAATGGACCCAGTGGATTTTTCTGCAGTTGTTTAAAAAAGGCCTGGCTTATAAGCAGGAAATGCCCATTAACTGGTGCACCAGCTGCAAGGTTGGCCTGGCAAACGAAGAAGTTGTTAACGGCGTTTGCGAGCGCTGCGGCAGCGAGGTTGTGCAGCGGAATAAATCGCAGTGGATGCTGAAAATTACCGACTATGCCCAAAGGCTTATTGACGATTTAGAAGGCCTTGACTACATAGAAAAGGTGAAAACCCAGCAAAAAAACTGGATTGGCCGCTCTGAGGGTGCAGAATTGGATTTTCAAATTGACGGCACCGACGACGCCATCCGCGTTTACACCACCCGGGCCGACACGCTGTTCGGCGCAACCTATATGGTGCTTTCGCCGGAACACAAAATCATTGAAAAATATGCGGACAAACTGCAAAATATTGACGAAGTGCGCGCATACCAAAAAGAGGCCGCAAGAAAGTCGGAATTTGAGCGCACTGAGCTGACAAAAGAAAAAACCGGCGTAAAGCTTTGCGGAATTACAGCAATTAACCCGGTAAACAATGAAAAAATTCCGGTGTTCATCTCCGATTATGTGTTAACCAGCTACGGAACCGGCGCCATTATGGCGGTTCCCGCCCACGACGACCGCGACTGGGAATTTGCCAAAAAGTTTGGCCTGCCCATTGTGGAAGTGGTTGCCGGCGGCGAGGACGTGCAAAGCAAAGCCTACACCGACACCTACAGCGGCAAAATGGTGAACTCCGGCTTTTTAAACGGCTTAGAGGTGAAAGACGCCATTCGTAAAATGATTGACTTTTTAGAGGAAAAGGGCATTGGAAAACGGAAAGTCAACTACAAACTGCGCGACTGGGTATTCTCGCGTCAGCGGTATTGGGGCGAACCCATTCCCCTGGTTCACTGCGACAAATGCGGCTGGGTTCCGCTGCCGGAAGACCAGCTGCCGCTGACCCTTCCTGAAACCGACAACTTTGAACCCGGTGAAAACGGCGAATCGCCTTTGGCAAAAATGACCGACTGGGTAAATACGACCTGTCCGCACTGCGGCGGCCCCGCCGTGCGCGAAACAGACACCATGCCCCAGTGGGCAGGTTCCTCGTGGTACTTTTTGCGCTACATCGACCCCAAATGCGACACCGCCCTGGCCGCCAAAGAAAAGCTGGACTATTGGCTGCCGGTGGACTGGTATAACGGCGGCATGGAGCACACCACGCTTCACCTGTTATATTCCCGGTTCTGGCACAAATTTTTGTATGACATCGGCGTTGTTTCTACGCCGGAACCGTATAAAAAGCGCACCTCCCACGGCATGATTTTGGGCGAAAACGGCGAAAAGATGTCTAAATCCCGCGGGAACGTTGTAAATCCGGACGACATGGTAGCAGAATTCGGCGCAGACACCTTTAGAACGTATGAAATGTTTATCGGCGCGTTTGACCAGTCTACCCCCTGGTCGATTAACGGCGTTAAGGGATGCTACCGGTTTATTGAGCGCGTTTGGAATTTGCAGACAATTGTAACAGACGAAGAGGGCTTAAGTCCCGACTTAGAAAAGGCGTTCCACAAAACCATCAAAAAGGTGTCGGAAGATTTCGACAAAATGAAGTTTAACACCGCAATTGCAGCTTTAATGGCGCTGATCAATGAGATTTATAAAAAAGGCAGCATTACCCGGGGTGAGCTGAAAATTTATATTACGCTCTTAAACCCCGCCGCTCCCCACCTGACGGAGGAAATGTGGGTAAATGCCGGATTTAGCGGCTTTCTGCACGACACAAAATGGCCGGAATTTGACGAAGCAAAAACAAAGGACGATACGGTTGAAATTGTTGCGCAGATTAACGGCAAGGTGAAAGACAAAATTGTGATTTCCGCAGACCTTTCCCGGGAGGAAATGGAAAAGGCCGCGCTGGAAAACGATAAAATTAAAGAGCTTGTCAGCGGCAAAACCATTGTTAAAGTGATTTGTGTGCCCAAAAAGCTTGTAAATATTGTTGTAAAATAAATTTTAAAACCGCACAGGGAATTTCCCCGTGCGGTTTTTATTTACTGTGTGAGAAAAAGAATGGAATTGGGTTTTAGGTGAAACACCGCTTCATTGCCGTTTAATTCCGTTATGCCCGTCTTCTCAAAATCATGCCCGTCGTCCAACAAAAATGTATCAAACCCGCCTTTGCTGCCGGACGTGCGGACGGCAACTGCTTGATTTTCAGCGTTTCCGTCCTGGGGATAGTAGCAAATCACTGCGGCACACTTGCCGTCTTTTCCTCTTGCTGCAACGGTATAAAGTTCGCCTAAATCACTGTCCGCCTGAACCTGCGTGCCCATTTTTGAAAGCTTTGAAAAAATGAAAAACGGATAGTAGCCTTTCAGCGGACGGTAGGTGTAAAAATCAAATAAGCCGTTAAATGCACAAGGTCTCGCGTCATAATACATCATCATATCAATGGTGCTATTTTGTCCCAGGCACATGCTGGCCTGGGTAAACGCCGCGCCGCGCATGGAAATAATCATTTCAATGCTGTGAATGAACTGGTCCGTCCACCCCTCCACATAATTCCACTCATTTAAAATGCTTTCGGTTGTTTCATATCCTGCCCGGTTGAGCTTTTCGCGGATTACGTTTGCCATTTCGATAATGCGTTTCGGATCGGTTGTGTAAATGTGCCAGGAAAAAAAGTCTAGCGGAACGCGGCCGCCGTTTTCAGTTAAAGAGGCCAAAAATCCGTCCAGCCATTTGCCCGTTTTTCCTGCCAGCGCAGGGCCGCCGATTTTAAGGTGCGGAAACCGTGATTTTAAGTGGCGCGCCGCAACCGCATAAAACGTATAAAACTCCGCCGCCGTGCCGCCCCATGTGCGCTTGTTGTCTGAGTCATCTGGGTCTAAATCCGGCTCGTTCCAAATTTCCCAATAGTCAATGTCCCAATGAAAGCCGTCTGCCCAGCCCTCGTTATAGTGCTTGATGACATGCTCGCATATAACCGCCCACTTCTGGAAATCCTTTGGCGGCAGCGTGCCATATTTTTTACACCAGTGCTCAATGCTGCTACCCAATCGGTAGAAAATCTTTGTGCCTGCGTCTAAGGTCGTTTTTAAATATTCATCTGTTAAAACAAAATCATAAGAATCAGGATTTTCAGGGACGCTGTCAAAGTTGGGAAAAACAGCACCGATGTCTACCGCATGCGGCCCGCCGTATGTGCTGCAATGGGACGCATCGTGGTTCCGTGCATAGGGAATGTTTGCAGCGGAATACGCATCAAAATTTCCCCTTGTTTGGTCCGATCCTGCTTTGATTGGCCCGTTGTTCACCGCATGCATGGGCTTGATTACGCCGATTTCTTTTGTGAAGTCTATGGTAACCTCTGGCATATGCAATACTCCTTTACACCATTTTTTCTTTTATTATAGCACCCGCTTTCTCCATGTCAACGAAAAAAATAACGAAAACTTTTCGTTTGTCTCCTTCATGGCAAAAACTGTCCTTTTTGCGGCTCAAAACAGCAAAATATGTAGTTGAATCTCCGCTTTCTATCCGGTATAATAAAGATATTCAATATCAATATGAAAGGCGGTTTTTTTATGAATTTAAAATTTAAAAAACCAGCAGTGTTGCTTTTGGCGTTTGTGTTTTCTGCCATTTCTCTTTGCTCTGTTGGGTTTGCAGAGGGCGGTACTTATCGGGAGCTATATATAGGTACAGCTGAACTGAATAACTTTGTGTTTGAGACCTTTAATTCGCCAACGGAAGCAACGATTGACGGTGAGAACACATCTAACACCTCCGGCGACAAGGCTTTTGGCATAGGCGATACTTATTATCAAATGGAAATGCATGCCGGTTATCGGGACGGCATGGTAATGACCTTTGACAACAAGTCGGAAAGTCTGCAGGACACAAGCGCAGGCGCTGGTTATACTGCGGAGGCAGCCTTTGATTTTCGGCCGGACAGAACAACGGATAAACCAACCAAAATCCGCCTTTATCCCGCCGATAAATCCGGAACGGTTCATTTGGGCAACAGAATTGTGCATCTCACATTTATTACCCAGCCTGACGGCGCTACCAAACTCACGGTTTATGACCGGTCCGGCTCCGCGATTTTGGGCGAGGTGAACCTTTCTGACGTTTTAGGCGACTATACGAAAAACCCGGAGCATTTCTTCCGTATCCGCGCCGTTTTCAATCCCACAGATGCTTCCGGCAGCCTTACACGGTCGTTCAAACTGTTTGTGGACGGAAAGCTGTGTTTAGACACCACATATGTGGATAACCTAAAGGAATGGCGGATTGCCGGATTTGGTATTCAGAGCGAAGCAGAATATTTTGGCGATTTGGACAACCTGACCATGTGCGACTACATTGGCCAGCGGACAGACGCAGACGGAACGGAACATATCAATGACGACAGGGCGGTTTCGGCTATCCGATGCGCTTCTATCCTTTTGTCAGGTGCCGCAGAAGAAAATGAACTTACACAAAAATTGCGCACGGCTATTTCCGAAGCAAAAGAAGCGTATCAAAGCATGACAGCTCAAGACGACTGCGACAAGCTGGCCGAAACGCTGGAGGAAGAAATGAAGACCTATTCCAATGAAGATATTTTAAGGAACCTTGTGTTTTCCGACTTTACGGACGAAGATGCAGAAATGATTACAAAAGATCTTTCTCTGCCGGCAAATTACATGCCCGCAACCGGCGGTGTGTTCGACTGCTCTTTTCATTCCGACAAGCCTGAAATCATAGCAAGAACGGGCGAAGTTACCCGTCCTAAATATAACGAAACCGTGACGCTTACAGCAAAGCTCACAAGAGACACCGACGGCGCCGCCCTTGAAAAGAAATTCACTGTGCGGGTTCTGGCAGACGGTGATGTAACCCCGCTGGGAACA
Organism: Congzhengia sp.; assembly: GCF_037235575.1. Taxonomy (NCBI): domain Bacteria; kingdom Bacillati; phylum Bacillota; class Clostridia; order Eubacteriales; family Oscillospiraceae; genus Congzhengia; species Congzhengia sp. Next base: position 142,988 of record NZ_JAXUNN010000025.1, read on the forward strand.
ATTGCAGGTGATGAAACCGTTCCTCTGCCCACAGGCGGCAAACGAATCTTGTTCGGCGGAATTGCAGAGGGAGACGCTTCCGTTTCCATTTCATTCGGCGGAGCAAACACGGTTACGGTGGAAAATGAAGGAGAATTTTCTGTCATTGCGAATTTGCAGACCGAAGAGCTGATTCTTTATTCCGCGGGAACTGTGCTGGAAACGAAATCGCTTGAGGGCGATTTGCAGGCCCTTTCTATTTCCGGCGGTACGGTGAATAACAGCGTTCTGATAAAAACCGACAACTATGGCTACACCGTGAAAAACCTGTTGTTTGCAACAAGCGACGGTCAGCCCAGAAGCATTCCCGTATCCGGCGGAACGGTAACGGGGGCGGAGATTGTTTGCAAGGACGATACCATTGAAAGCGCCGAAGTTCTTGCAGCAGTGTATGACAACGGCGTTTTATACGACACCAAAGCGGCGTCTATTACCAAAAGTGCAGGATATAATGAAACCTTTACATTAGAGTTTGGCGCTTCTTTGCCTGAAAATATTGAAACTGCCGTGGTTAAGCTGTTCTTTTTAAATTCCTTAGCCAACTTAAAGCCAATTGCACCAGAATTCTCTTATGTGGTATCGGAGGAAGTGAACTTCAATCCTGTCATTTATGTGGCGGGAGATTCCACCGCGTGTAACTACAGCGACAGCTTTTTTCCGCAAACAGGCTGGGGGCAGGCCTTAGGCGGCTATTTCGACCAATCGAAGGTCACGGTGTCCAACCATGCCATGGGCGGCAGAAGTTCCAAAAGCTTCATTGACGAGGGCCGCTTAGACACTATTTTCTCCGCCATTAAACCGGGTGATTATCTGCTCATTCAGTTTGGCCACAACGACCAAAAGGACGGCGACCTGCATACCGACGCGGACACAACCTATAAAACCTATATGACAAAATACGTTGAGGGCGCTAAAGAACGCGGCGCAATTCCGATTATTCTCACCTCGGTTACACGACGGATTTATAACAATGGTATTTATGACAACGGAAACAGTCTGGGTAAGTATCCGCAGGCCGCAAGAGAGCTGGCGGCAGACTTAAATGTGCCGTTGATTGACATGTTCAATTTCTCTGTGGATTTGGTAAACACCCTTGGCGAGGAGGACTCAAAGGACATTTTCCTGTTTATCAACCCCAACGATCCGCGGTTTACCGGCGACGAACGGTTTACCCAATCCCGCTATAACAAAAATGAAGCCACGGAAGATAACTCTCATTTTCAATATTACGGCGCAGAAGTGCTGGCAGGCTTTGTAGCCCAGGAACTGGATAACTTAAATTTGTCCCTTTCCCCGTATTACAGGCCCTACACGCCGGTGAAACCTTAAGGAGGAACCATGCGGTACGCAGTAGCAGACACAGGCTCTAACACCATTCGTCTTGGTGTTTACGATTATGAAAACGGACAGCTGAAACAACTATGCAACACAGCGGTTTTTGCCAACCTGGCAGGATTTATTCACGACGGAGTTTTAACGCCGGATGGGATTTGCGCCGCAGAGGCGGCAATAAAAAAACATCAGGAAACAGCGGCAGAATTTGGCTGCCGGCTAAACGTGTTTGCCACGGCAGCAATTCGCAACGCGGTAAACACGGAAGAAATCTGTAACGAAATAAAAATGCGCACCGGCGCAGCGGTAGACGTATTAACCGGAGAAGAGGAAGCGCTGTTTAGCTTTGCCGGCGCGGCGGAGGATTTTCCCTGCGCAGACGGCGTAATGGCAGACGTCGGCGGCGGAAGCAGCGAGGTGATTGTGTTTTCAAACAAACAACCGATCTCTACGCTGTCTGTTCCGTGGGGATCGTTAAAAGCCTACAAAGCCTTTGTCAGCGGTTCTCTTCCAACCGAAGATGAAATTTGCGCAATTCAGGAAGCAATAGCAAAAGCTTTTGCCGCCCAGCCAAGATTTTGCGGCGTTGTGCGACAAAACTTGTGTATTGTGGGCGGCGGCGTGAGGGCATCCACAAAATTGGCGAAGATTTTTCTTAACGAAACAGCACTTACTGTTCAGGCCGTAAACAAAATGCTGAAAATGATAACGGAAAACCCGGAGCATTCCAAAAATGTGATCGACCAAACCACGCCAAAACGTGCGCTGACCATTGCCCCCGCCATGGCGATTTATTCTGCGGTAGGCGCACAGTTTGCCTCAGAGCAGATTTTCGTGTCGGACAAAGGGATCAAAGAGGGGTATATTTTAAAAAAATTGTTATAACTGTGACGTTTCTTAAAAAAAATAAATTAGCCGCTCTTTGTCTTAAAGAAACGAATTCTATCACATTGTGTATGCTAATTTTAATATTAATGTTATTGTTTTTTAATATATTGATAGTATAATTACAATAAGGATAGTATGAAAAGTTTTGGCAAAGAAGGTTGATACAATGAAACGGTGCATATTATTAATCCATGTGCTGCTGCTCACATGCGTCTTGGTTTTGACAGGCTGCAGCAGAACAGAAGCACCTCAGGCGCAGACAAGCGAATCTAAAATTTCAGCCGGCGTGTACTATATCAGCGGAAGCGGTTCAGACCTTATTGCAGAAAAGACAGAAATTCCCGACACCTCCAGAAAAGGACAGTTAAAATATTTAATTGAACAGCTGATTTCTCCGCCCGCCGGAAAAACGAGCCCCCTGTGCGACGGCACAAAGCTGAATTCCGTCACCATTAAAGACGATGTTGCAGTAGTGGATTTTTCTAAAGAATTTTCCAATAAGGACGACTTAAAACAAACCCTTGCTCCGGCAGCCGTAGCAAAAACACTTTGTACGCTGGACTTTATTTCAGGCGTTCAAATTTTAGTTGACGGCAAAGAGGCCATTGGAACCGATGGAAAACCGTTAGGAATTATCCGGGAAAACGATTTGGTAATCAACAAAGGCGAGCCTACCCAGGCCCCCAAAACAACTTTGGTGTTATATTTCAGCGACGAAAACGCAGAATATCTTGTTCCCGAACGGAGAAACGTTGAAATTGCCAGCGGCGACACGGTTGAAAAGGTTATTGTAAACGAGCTTTTAAAAGGCCCTACAGAGGGCGGACATTTTAAAACCATTCCAGCTGAGGCAAAGGTTCTTTCCATTGAAACGAAAAACAATGTTTGTTTTGTGAACTTCTCGAAAGAGTTTGTCGACAAACATTCAGGCGGCTCCGCCGGAGAACGGCTGACGGTTTATTCCATTGTAAACTCCTTAACAGAGCTGGGCACCATCGACATGGTGCAGTTCTTAATTGAAGGCGAAAAAAGAGAAGAATTCGTTCACATGGCGTTTAACGAACCAATCGTGCGGGATAAATCAATCATAAAACAATAATTGAAACGAGGGCGCCTTATCCCTTTTAGGCGCCTTGTTTATTTTAGATAAAGGATTTGAAATACATATGAAACAAACAATTTCAATGATATACCGGCTGGGGTTTATCCTGTTTTTCATTTGGGCGTCTTTTGAAAATGCCGCCCTTTCCCTGCAGGGGTTTTTCGGCTCGTTAAAAGACCTTGCAGTTTTAACCGACACCATCTGCTTTATTTGCATTGCCGTGGTGTTTGTTCTTTCTATATCCGGCCGGTTTCCGGAATTTCTTTTGAAAACGAAAGCAGTTTGCACAGCCATGGCCGTGCTTGTGCTGATGATGAATTTCACCATATGGTTTGTGCCGGCAGCCCCGGGCTGGATTTTAAAGGTTCTGCTTCCTGCCCTGATGTTTTTTGACTGGCTGCTGTTTGACAAAAAAGGTATTTTTAAGCCATATGACCCTCTGCTGTGGCTGTTGGGCATTGTTTTGCTTTACGGTATATGGTCGCTGCTTTCCAGACAATTTTTCAATTTAGACTTTTTGCTGAAGTTGTTCGGCGGCAAAGAGGCGCTGATAAAAACCCTGCTTTTCACCCTTGCTGCCGGCGCGCTGATGTATCTGACCGACCGTTTGTTTTCCGGCAAGGGCGCTAAGCTGTGGGACGTTTTCTCTTATCTTTACAGAATTCTGTTTTTGTGCTTAGAAGGCTGGGCGCTGTCGAATGCCTGCGGTCACAGTCTGCTGAACTTGTTTTTCAGCCTGAAAAATTTTGGCTGGCTGTTTAACTTTTTAAGCTTTTTGTGTATTGCAGTGGTAGTGATAACCTGTCTGGTGCGTTCCCGCGGCCTGCACGCCTCCACCCCGTTTCCCCGGGTTAAGGGCGCGTTTACAGCATCTGCGCTGATTGTGCTTTTTGGGTATCATTTTGTGTTAAAGGGCGGGTTTCATCCAAACGACCCCGTTTCAGTAATTTTGCATTATGTAGGGCCGCTGATGATGATTTTCGACTGGATTTTGTTTGATTCTAAAGGAAAATTTAAGCTCCCGGACCCTTTATGGTGGTCTGCCGCACCTTTTGCATATGGCGTTATTTTGCTCGTCAGCGGCGTACTGTTTCAATTTTATCCGGCTCTTTTGCCGTTCCGGCTTGAAACAGTCATCACCTTTGGCATTTTGGGCGTGCTGGCCTGCGGATATGCAGTATATCTGCTGGATTTGTGCTTTAAACGAAAATAAAAGGACGCAAATGCGTCCTTTTATTTTTTTGCGTCAGCCTAAAAATACAATGGGAACATATGCCGCCATTGCCTTTCCCGGCGAGGTAATTTCCACAATTACTTTGTTCACCGGCTCTAACCGTTCTCCGGCGGTAATGGTCACGCTCCACACCGCGCTGCCCGTGTCTGTAAATCCAGTCACGTCGCCATGTGCCACATGGATGCACTTTTCGTAAGCCGAAGCGGCAAAGCCCTCCGGCAGAATTGGTTTAAAATAAAAATTTCTGGGATCGGGAAACCGATTCTTGATGGTAATATAGGCGGTTAGCGACTCGCCCTCTTTTATCTGCGGTTTCGCTGCAAACGACACATACATCTGCGCGTAAACAACGTCTGCCCCAAAATAAGAATATGGCTTGTAAAATTCAAGCTCTTTCATTGCATGCTTTGCCTTTTTGTTGTCCTCTTCGTCAGACAGATCTGTGGCCCCGTTTGAAATTGCGGCGTCAATCCAGTGGGCTTTCATTACAGCCGGAATCATTTTCATTACACGTTCGGTCAGCTCAGAGCAGGTGGCAGGCGCTTTCCAGCAAGATGCGTCGATTGCCTTTGTCACAATGCCGTCTCCGATATACTCGCTCCAATCAGACGGAACGCCCTCGCTTCCGTATAAAATACCCAAAAACGCCCCTACGGTTGCGCCTGTGCAGTCGGTGTCGTCGCCGCAGTTGATGGCATAGATCATAGACTTTTTAAAGTCCCCCTCACCGTAAATTAGCCCCAACACGGTAAAACCGATGTTGGCAGGCGCCTGAAACCAGCCCAGATCCTCACTGTCTTTCACCAGAAGCTCTCTGGTCTTTCTGTAGTCAACCCCTTTGTCGAAAGAAGTTAAAACCAGGCGAACACTTCTCGCCACGCGGGAGTCTGCCGGTATAAAGGAAAGGGCCTGTTCAATCAGTTCCCGAATTTCCCCTCCGCGGAATGCCAGACTGTCCAGCGCAGCGGTGAACCACTCGGCATAGGTTCCCTCACTCATACCATGGTCTACCGATGCGTCCATCTGCGCATATTTTACCGCAATTTCCGGGAAACCCGGCGCCATGCACGCCCACACCTCAGAGCGTATCCATGCGCCGTTAGACGTCTTCCATTTGCTGTTATGAATTTCGCCGGAAAGCGGCGGCAGCAGCCCCGCCCGCAGGTTTGATTTTCCCACGCCATATTCGTTCCATTCCGGCGGAATGTATTTGAGCCAATATTCCCCCAGCACATTGGCGTTCATCTGATATGGTCCATATTCCTCCATGGCCACCAGCCAGATGAGCTGCAAATCCAAATCGTCATTGGGCAGAATAACGCCTTTGTCTGTGACAAATCCGGAAATATCGTTCATTTCGCGCTTGCCTTCATAGGGCGTTCCCATGGTGCCGCCAATGTTTTTGCCCACCCAGCAGGCATGAATTTTGTCCCGCAGTTCTGCTTCGTTATACGTTATCATTGTTTTTCCCTCCATAAAAAAATAACTTCTTTTTCTGTTTTTCATCATATCAAAAGAAGTTATTCTTGGCAAGCGCAAAAATTTACTTAAATTTCGTATTCAATATTGACTTTTTTTCGATATTCCGCCGGCGACATGCCGGTTTTTTCCCGGAATTTTTTATAAAACAGCGTTTTGTTGGTATATCCCACGCCCAGGCTGATTTCCTCCACACTTTTGTGGGAGTGGAGCAGCAGGCCGCAGGCCCGCTTGATTCTGTTTTCGTGAATAAATTCTGTGATGGTCATGCCGCTGTAGGCCTTAAACATTCTGCAGAAATAGGAGGGATTGTAAAAACATTGCTCCGACAGCTCGGTTAAAGACAGCTTTTGGGTGCAGTTCTCTTCAATATATTGAATTAAGTCGCCGATTTTGTTTCCATTTTCTCCCGGCTGCACCCCGCCAAACGCCGCCATTTTCCGAAACACGTAGGTTAACAGTATCATCAGGTAAGACTGAAGCACCGTTCCCGTTCCGTTTTCTTTGTGTTCATATTCCCGCAGCATGGCGGACAAACAGGATTCAACCTCCGCCATCTCACCGCCTGAAAAGCGCACCACAGGGCTTTCCTCTCCAACGGTTTCACGAAAATCCTCAAAGGCGGTGAGCGTCAGCATTTGCATGGCGTTGTCCGCATTAATCAGCTCGCTGGAAATAAAGCCGGGCTTTAAATATATATTATAATATTCCATGCCCTTATCCGTGGTAAACGCATGGGTGTGGTTTAAATTGATAAAGAGCATGTCGCCGCGCATAACGGAATATTTTTTTCCGTCAATATACTGATGTCCCCTGCCCCCAGCGATATACACCAGTTCAACAAAGTCGTGAATGTGAATTTCTTCGTTATGAGCTGGATGAAACACCACGGCGATGTTCTCGTTTTCACAAAATACGTGGTTTTCCGTGTAGTGATGCATTGCTTTCCTTTCCGCCGGCTGGGCCAACTAAATTTACTTTGACGCTGCTGCGGCTTCAATAAAAATTGATGTTCGGGAACAGGCTTTAGCCCCGTCCTCCCTGCTTCGGTTCACTGCGTATCCAACCGTTCCAGCGCAGGGCTCGTGCCAAACTTTTTGCGATAGCGCAGGCAAAAATAGCTTACGTCGTCAAATCCGCTTTGCCGGGCGCACTCCGCCACCTTCAGTTTCCCATTGCTTTTTAAAAGGGACTGTGCATGGGAAAGGCGCATATCCATAATTTTTTCAAACGCCGTCATGTTCCAGCGAAGCTTTGCCATGCGGCAGAATTTCGATTTGGAAAAGCCTGTTATCTGTACCAAATCGTCCAACGTAATCTTTTCTGAAAAATTGCGGATCATGTAAAGTTCCGCCCTGTCCATTGCGGTTTCTTCCGTTGTCGCGTTGCTTCTGAAAAACTCAATGATAATGCGGTAAATCATGGTAGACATCACAGTTTCCCGGTGCTTTCCAAAGTATTCCACGCTTAGCTCCTTTAAGAGTGCAAGAAAGTTTTCCATGTCTGCCTGGCTGCACACCAAATAGCCGCGGACGCCAAAATGCTGGCGGATTCCAGCAAGTGCATCTCCCCGAAAGGTTACCCACGCCGTTTTAAACGCGCCGCTAAAGCCGCGATATGCGTGAGGCACATTATTTTCAAAATAAACGGCGCTTCCGGGCTTTAAGGAAAACCGCTTTCCCTCGCAGCAAAACACGCCCTCGCCGCTTAAAACCAGCATAATTTGGTCAGAATCAAACCCATTTGGCCGAAATACTTCTTCCTGTTCGTGCTCACAGCAGATAGACGTAAAATAAAGCGGCAGGTTTGCAATGGACTGTGTTACCATAAAACATCACCCAATGTGTAATATATTCATATTCAAAAACACCATTTTCATATTTACAAGGTTTTTATCGTGTTCTATAATAATATTGTAGCATGTTTTTTTTGAAAATCAAGAAGGAGCGATGAAAAATGAATAAATTTAAACCGACTTTTCCCGATTATCCCCACTTTTTACACGGCGGGGACTACAACCCCGAACAGTGGCGGGACACGCCCGAAATTTGGGACGAGGACATGCGGCTGATGAAATTGGCAAACTGCAACGAAATGACCATGGGTATTTTCTCCTGGGCGGAGCTTGAGCCGCAGGAAGGTGTGTTCGATTTTTCTGTTTTAGACACCTTAATGGATAAAATCTATCAAAACGGCGGGAGGGTAATTCTTGCCACGCCCTCCGGTGCGCGCCCCCACTGGCTGGCAGACAAATATCCTGAGGTGCTGCGCAAAAACGAGGATTTTGTGAACGAGCATTTCCGCACAAGGCACAACCACTGCCCCTCCTCCCCGGTGTACCGTGAAAAGGTGCGCATCATAAACGAAACGCTTGCCCGGCGCTATGCCGGTCACCCGGCGCTAATCGGCTGGCACCTTTCCAACGAATATGGCGGCGCGTGCTACTGCGAACAATGCGCTGAAAAGTTCCGCGAATGGTTAAAACAAAAATATGGCTCCATTGAGGAGTTAAACCGCCGCTGGTGGACGCGGTTTTGGAGCCATCGCTGCGATTCATTTGCGCAAATTGAGCCGCCCATGCCAAGGGTTGGCGAAACATGCGTTCACGGCCTGAATTTAGACTGGAAACGGTTTGTCAGCGACATTACCGTTGATTTTATGAAAGCAGAAATTAAGGCGGTGCGCGCCTTTTCTGACAAACCCGTCACCACAAACTGCATGGGCTTTTACCAGGGGCTGAATTACCGCGACTTTGCAAAAGAACTGGACTTTTTCTCCAACGACACCTATCCCTTCTGGGGTGCGGGCACGAAGCAAACGGCAGAAGATATCGGCTTTCTTTCCGATTATTGCCGCGGCATGAAGCAGGGCCAGCCCTTTATCACCATGGAGAGCGCGCCGGGCATTAATATTGGCGGCATGAATTTTAAAAAGGTGAAATCAAACGGCCAGCAGCTGTTGGAGGCTGTGAAAATGGTTGCCCACGGTTCCGATTCTATTCTATATTTTCAGTGGAGGAAAGGCCGCGGCGCGTGGGAAAAGTTTCACGGCGCGGTGGTTGACCACTACGGCAAGGAAGACACACGTGTTTTTCAAAACGTTTCTAAAGTGGGCGAAATTTTGCAAAAATTAGACGGCGTTGTTGGCACAGGCGTGAAAAGCGACGTTGCCATCACCTTCGACATGGAAACCCTGTGGGCGTTAAACGGCAGCGCAGCCACCGGCGGCTGGAGCGACGATTACAACGGCTATCGGAAATGTGCCGCGGCATTTTACAATGCGTTTTATGAAAGCAACATTCCAACAGACGTAATTGGTTATGAAGACGATTTTTCAAAATATAAAGTTGTGGTGCTCACTGTGCCATACCTCATGACAAAATCCTTGGCGGATAAATTGAAAAACTATGTGAAAGGCGGCGGCATTCTCATTTCAACTTATCTTACCGCAGTTGCCGACAGCACAGACTTGTGCTATTTAGGCGGCGTTCCCGGGGCGGGCCTTTCTGATTTGTTCGGCCTCAGGGTAGACGAGGTGGACTCCTATCAAAACCCCAGCGTGGACGGGCTGCATCACAACTGCAAAAATGCCGTGTCCTACAGCGGTAAGACATATCCGCTTTCCGGTATTGCGGAAATTATCGTTCCCCAAACGGCACATGCCGTCGCACACTATACCGGCGATTTTTATGCAGGCAACGGCGCCCTGTTTGAAAACAGCTTTGGCGCCGGCAAGGCCTATTATATGGGATTTGAGCAGGAGGGAGAACTTCAGAAAGCTCTCGTTAAAACCTTGATTGCCGAGCTTGGCTTAAATGCTCCTATGAATATAACGTGTGACAGCGGTGTATGCATCAGAAAACGGGAAGGCGACGGGGAAAATTATTATTTTGTTATGAACGAATCGGACGAAGAAAAGAACATAACCCTCGACAAGACATATCGAAACGTGTTAACCGGAGAAGCTGTTTCCGGAAAGCAAACGCTTCCTGATTGTGGATTTCTTATTCTGACGGATAATAAATAAAAAGAAACGACAAGGAAATAATGGGGCTACAGCAAAAAATGCAGTAACCTCATTATTTCCTCATTTTTTATGACCTGTTCCTTGAAATTGCAATCTCCGCATATCCGAGAACCGCTCCCGATATTGCTTTAATCTCAATAATATAATAACCGGATACATCAGACTTTTTATTAATATGAAATATATGCCCGGTAAGCTTTGAAATATTCTCATCAAGTCCGCCATATCCTTGAAACTCTGCCTCTTCGCAGTTAATAAATACTTTTATTGCATCAGGATTCAATTTACTGTTAAACCCTAAGATTAAACATGCCTTCTCTTCTTTTCCTACTTCTCCCACTGCAATTTTTATAGATTCCCATTTATTGTTTTCAAACAGGATTGGCAACCTCGAAACATTTTTCTTCCAATAGGGAATAAAATCTTCATATGTAAGGACGTGGCTGCGTTCCTGCTGCGAAGCCGTTTTATAATCTCCAATATTTTTCAGAATCTTTTTCAAATTTTCTTTGTTCCTTATGCTCGTAGGATGAGATATTTCCTTAAGTTCGGTGTCTACCAAATCCATATAATTATAAAGATAAACAAAATTACATCCATTATATAAATTGGCACACGCCTGTCCGTATGCCATATTTACATTAGAGATAATATCGGCTTTTGCCTCCATTGAGGGCCTTACAAGAAGCTGCTGACCTCCTCCTAACAAAATATCGTTTCCCAGAAATCTTTTCCACAAAGCAATAGGATAATCTGTATTAATGGTTTTCCATCTGGAAATTAATGTCACGGAAGAAATTAGCTTTTGTCTTGCCCAATATGCAACATCTAATCCAAATGCTATACAGGTGTCCGGGTTTCCACTTACCAAAATGTTAATTGGCATGTTCTTGCCATATTTATCGGCAAGTTCTTTCACTCGGAACATAATTTTATTCATAATGTCCATGCCCTTTTGTTCGTAACCCGGACAAAACAGAAAGGCTTCTCTGGTAAAATCCAGTTCCAGTCCGTCTGGTCTATATCGTTCCAAAGACTCCTCTAAATAATCAAGAAAATTTTTTTGTACCTGTTCCTGTGAAAAGTCGAACGTTCTGTCAAAATACTCGTTTGCTTCTCTATGGCGTATTCGCCATAACTCAGGATGGTCGCTTACATATTTACTTTTTCGCAGGTCTGTTTCCATAAAATTTCCGTGACAATCATTTACTCTTATAGAAATCCATGGTTTTATGCCCACTTGACGCAGCGCTGATATCCAAATTTTATACATATCCAAATTTTTTTCATGAAAAATTTCATATGCTTTTTTAGCAAAAGTATTTTTATAATTAACTGAAACGCCATTTTCTTTAGTTGCCATGTATTTATCGCAAAAATTTTCCCTGGTTTTAGAAGGATATGTTGAAACAGTACCATTTACATTCATAACAAAATCTGTTACCTGTGTACCCTTATATTGATAAATAAATTCTTTTAAGACGGCTTCATCAACATCAATATTTTGTTCATATCGAGTCATAAGAAAATGTATCCAGTCCTCATTAAACATCAATCTGCCCATAGTCTTTCTCTCCTTTTTTATATTGCTTTATATTGTTGAAGTTTAAAAAGCTTAAAATACATAGGTTAATCGCCGGTTTACATGACAACTATTTTCAAACAATTTGGCAGTCCTTATTTAAAATATTCAACTGCAGCTTCAAACATACCCATATCAAACTTGCCCGGAACGTTTTTGTAAAGCCCGTTTCCAATTCGTTCAGAGTGCCCCATTTTACCGAACACTCTTCCGTCGGGGGAGGTAATTCCCTCAATGGCAAGAACGGAGCCGTTGGGGTTAAACAAAATATCCGTGGTGGCGTTGCCGTCTAAGTCAACATACTGGGTTGCAATCTGTCCGTTTGCAATCATTTTCTGCAAAACCTCATCACTGGCGATGAACCTGCCTTCGCCGTGAGAAATTGGCACAGTATAAACGTCGCCCACATTGGTTTTCGATAGCCACGGGGACTTATTCGACGCAATTCTCGTGCGCACCAGTCTGGACTGGTGGCGGCCAATGGTGTTATATGTTAATGTGGGACAGGTTTCGTCTGTGTCTATAATTTCACCAAACGGCACCAGTCCCAGCTTAATAAGCGCCTGAAACCCGTTGCAAATGCCGCAAATCAGGCCGTCGCGCTGGTTTAACAGGTTGCTTATTTCCTGCTTAATGACCGCATTTCTCATAAACGCAGTGATGAATTTGCCCGAACCGTCTGGCTCGTCGCCGCCGGAAAATCCGCCGGGAACAAACATAATTTGTGAGGCCGACAGTTTCTTCGCAAAAGCATCGGTAGATTCCGACACCGCCTGAGGCGTTAAGTTTTTAATTACAAAAATGTCGGCCTCCGCACCTGCGGTTTCCAATGCCTTTGCCGTGTCATACTCACAGTTGGTGCCCGGGAACACAGGAATTAAAACTTTTGGTCTTGCCATTTTCATTTTAGGCGACACTCTGTTTTCCGCCATATAAGAAATGTTGTCGAGCTGTTCTGCTTTCCCATCTGTTTGGCTGGGGAAAATAGGCTCTAAGGTTTCCTCATAGCTTTTTAAAAGCTCTGCGCCGGAAACGGTTTCGTTTTTTAACTGAATTTCAAACGCGTCTATTGTTTCGCCAAGCACTTCGCCTACAGAGACAGCCCCATCAAGCTCTAAAACAAACGCGCCGTAACTGTAGGAGAAAATGTCTTCTAATGTCACGCTGTCTGCAAACCGAAAGCCTATGGAGTTGCCCAAACACATTTTCAGCACCGCTTCTGCAACGCCGCCCAAGCCCGGGGTGTAGGCCGCTTTCACGCTGCCCTGCCGCACAAGCTCCGACACCGTTTCATAAATTGCTTTTACGCTGGCGGCCTTCGGCAGGCCGTTTTCGTCATAGTCCGGCTTGAGCAGCGCCACTTTGTGGCCCGCTGACTTAAATTCCGGCGAAATAATATTGTTTGTGCTTTCCGTTGTTACTGCAAACGAAACCAGTGTGGGCGGAACGTCAATGTCCTCAAAGCTTCCGCTCATGGAATCCTTTCCGCCAATGGCCGCAATTTCAAAATCGAGCTGAGCACGGAATGCGCCCAACAGCGCCGCAAGGGGCTTGCCCCAGCGTTTTTGGTCCTTCATCGGCTTTTCAAAATATTCCTGGAATGTAAGATAAACATCGCTAAACGAAGCACCTGTGGCAATGAGCTTGGAAACTGACTCAACTACTGCAAGATACGCGCCGTGGTATGGGCTCTTTTCCGAAATAAACGGATTATAGCCCCACGCCATCAGCGAGCATGTATCTGTGTGGCCATGCTCTACCGCCACCTTGTGCACCATGGCCTGAATGGGCGTGAGCTGCCTTTTGCCGCCAAAGGGCATTAAAACGGTGTTAGCACCGATTGTGGAGTCGAACCGCTCAGAAAGCCCGCGCTTTGAGCAGATGTTTAAATTCCCCGACAAGGCCAGCAGACTTTCAGAGAATCCGTCCTTGATATAATTTGTCTGATATGATTTTGGTGCAGCAGGCTCAATGTCAATGTGCTTTTCCGCGCCATTGGAATTTAAAAATTCCCTGGAAATATCGATTATTTTTTTACCGTTCCAGTTTAACACCAGCCTGGGTTCTGCCGTTACATATGCAACCTGGGTCGCTTCTAAATTTTCTTTTTCTGCAAGGGCAATAAAACGGGAAACGTCTTCTTGTGCAACCACAACCGCCATTCTCTCCTGAGATTCGCTGATGGCAAGCTCTGTGCCGTCTAACCCCTCATACTTTTTGGGCACCTTGTTTAGGTCAACACAAATACCGTCTGCCAGTTCGCCGATGGCAACCGAAACGCCGCCGGCGCCAAAGTCGTTGCAGCGTTTAATGAGCAGGGACGCCTCTTTGTTGCGAAACAGACGCTGAAGCTTGCGTTCTTCCGGCGCGTTACCCTTTTGCACCTCTGCGCCGCAGCTTTCCAGCGACTGCACATTGTGAGATTTTGATGAACCTGTCGCGCCGCCGCAGCCGTCGCGTCCAGTTCTGCCGCCCAGCAGAATAATGCAGTCCCCTGGCACAGGGCACTCGCGGCGGACATTTTCAGCCGGTGCCGCGCCAACCACCGCACCAATTTCCATTCGTTTTGCCACATAGCCGTCGTGATAAATTTCGTCCACCTGTCCGGTTGCAAGCCCAATCTGGTTGCCGTAGGAGCTATACCCCGCCGCAGCAGTGGTTACAATTTTACGCTGGGGCAGTTTTCCCTCAATGGTTTCTTTTACAGGCTTTAACGGATTTGCCGCGCCCGTTACGCGCATGGCGCTGTAAACATAGCTGCGGCCGGAAAGCGGGTCACGGATTGCGCCGCCAATGCAGGTGGCCGCGCCGCCAAAGGGTTCAATTTCCGTGGGGTGGTTATGGGTTTCGTTCTTAAACAATAACAGCCACTTTTCTGTTTTGCCGTTCACGTTCACGTCCATTTTCACTGTGCAGGCGTTAATTTCTTCCGACTCGTCCAGCTTCTCCAGTTTGCCCTGCTTTTTTAAATATTTCACCGCAAGAGTGGCAATGTCCATCAAATTAACGGGTTTTGTTCTGCCCAGTTCTTTTCTGACGTTTAAATATTGATTATATGTATCCTCTAACAGCTTATCATGAAACTTTACGCTGTCAATCGTGGTTAAAAACGTGGTGTGGCGGCAGTGATCCGACCAATAGGTGTCAATCATTTTAATTTCCGTAATGGTGGGGTCGCGGTGTTCGCCGCTGAAATAGCTTTGGCAGAACTTGATGTCGTCTAAGTCCATCGCCAGGCCGTTTTTGGCCATAAAGTCTGAAAGCTCTGTTTCATTAAAATTGCAGAAGCCGGAAATTACGCTTACTTCGGTGGGAATATCATAGTTCGCGGCCAGCGTTTCCGGCTTTTTGAAAGAAGCTTCGCGGCTTTCCACCGGGTTGATTACATATTTTTTTACCGCGCTAACATCTTCGGCGGAAAGGTTGCCATATAAAAGATAAACCTTCGCCGTGCGGATTAAAGGACGTTCCTTTTGTGAAATTAGCTGAATGCACTGCGCTGCAGAGTCCGCCCGCTGGTCGAACTGTCCCGGCAGGAATTCCACTGCAAAGGAAACATCTGCATCGTTATCTAAATCGTTTGTCACAACGTCTAACTGCGGCTCGGAAAACACCGTGCTTTTGCAGTATTCAAACAAATCTTCTTCAATGTTTTCCACATCATAACGATTTAAAATCCGCACCTTTTCAATGCCTTTTATTAAAAGAAGCTTCTTTAAATCGTCACGCAGTGTGTTGGCCTCATGGGCAAGAGCTTCCTTTTTTTCCACATAAATTCTATATACCATTTTTATACCTCCAACGCCTTTTTCCCAATGTCGCGTCTGAAATAAGCATTTTCAAACTGCACCGTTTCGGCTAATGCATAGGCTTTGTCAATTGCGGGCTTTAGGCTTTCTGCCACGGCGGTAACGCCCAGCACCCGTCCGCCGGATGTTACGAGCTTTCCGTCCTCTATCGCCGCACCGGCAACATAAATTAGCTCCCCCTCCGGCATGGTAATTTCAAAGCCTTTTTCGTAATGGCCGGGGTATCCGTCTGAGGCCAAAATCACACAGCACGCCGCGCCGTCTGAAAATTCAACGTCACAGTTTGAAAGCGTTCCTTCCCGCACACTTTTCATAATTTTTAGCAAGTCGCTTTTTAAAAGGGGCAGCACCACCTGGGTTTCCGGGTCGCCGAACCGGCAGTTATATTCAATTACCTTCGGCCCGTCCGGGGTCAGCATTAGGCCAAAATATAAACAGCCGCGGAACGTTCTGCCCTCTTTGTTCATGGCTTCAATGGTGGGAAGAAAAATTGTTTTCATGCAGAGGTCGGCAACCTCTTTGGTGTAATAAGGATTGGGCGCAACCGTGCCCATTCCGCCTGTGTTTAAACCCTTATCGCCGTCCTTGGCGCGTTTGTGGTCCATGGAAGACACCATGGGCACAACGGTTTTACCGTCTGTAAACGACAGCACCGAAACCTCGGGGCCGGTTAAAAATTCTTCAATTACAATGTTAGAGCCGCTTTCGCCGAACACCTTGTCCTCCATCATAGACCGAACCGCCGCTTTCGCGTCATCCCTTGTTTCCGCAATGATAACGCCTTTTCCCAGTGCAAGGCCGTCTGCCTTAATAACGGTGGGGATTGGCGCAGTGTCTAAATAACGAAGGGCCGCGTCCACGTCTGAAAACACCTCATATGCCGCCGTGGGAATATGATATTTTTTCATTAAATTTTTTGCAAACACCTTGCTCCCCTCAATGATGGCCGCCTTAGCCTCCGGTCCGAAGCAGGGCACGCCGGCTTTTTCCAGTTCGTCCACAGCGCCTAAGACCAGCGGGTCATCAGGGGCAACAACCGCAAATTCTATTTTTTCCTGTTTTGCAAAGGCCACAATTTTGTCGATCTCTTTTGCGCCGATGTCCACGCACGTTGCATCTTTTGCAATTCCGCCGTTTCCGGGAAGGGCAAAAATTTCTGTTACCGCGTCGCTCTCGGCCAGTTTCTTTATAATGGCGTGCTCTCTGCCGCCGCCGCCAACTACCATAACTTTCATGGATTTTCCGCCTTTCTATATGCAAGATGAAGTCACCCCGCTTAGTTCGCGAAGTGACTTTATTTTTTAATGGTGGAACAGCCTCATGCCTGTAAACGCCATTGCCATGTTATATTTGTTGCAAACCTCAATGACGTTATCGTCCCGGATGGAGCCGCCTGGTTCAGCAATGTAAGTTACGCCGCTTTTTGCAGCGCGCTCAATGTTGTCGCCAAAGGGGAAAAAGGCATCACTGCCCAATGCTACGCCGCTGATGGTGGAAAGATAGGCTCTTTTTTCTTCTTTCGTAAACACTTCGGGCTTGTGGCTGAACAAGTGCTCCCAATTGCCGTCGGTTAACAAATCCTCATAGTCATCTGAAATGTAAACGTCGATGGCGTTATCCCTGTCAGGGCGTTTCACGCCGGGCAAAAACGGAAGGTTTAAAACCTTATCGTGCTGCCGCAGATGCCAGTTGTCGGCCTTCGAGCCGGCCAGGCGCGTGCAGTGAATTCTGGACTGCTGCCCCGCCCCAACGCCAATCGCCTGGCCTTGCGCTGCAAAGCACACAGAATTGGACTGGGTGTATTTCAGCGTTATTAGTGATATGATCAAATCGCGCACGGCATCTTCCGGCATATTTTTGTTCTCTGTAACAATATTCTCTAATAACGTACGGTCAATTTTAAATTCGTTTCTTCCCTGCTCAAAGGTTATGCCATAAACCTGTTTGTGCTCAACGGGATCGGGTTTAAAGCCGGGATCAATTTGAATGATATTATAATTCCCTTTTCGTTTTCCTTTTAATATTTCCAGCGCCTCCGGCTCGTAGCCTGGCGCGATAATTCCATCTGATACTTCTCGCGCTATCAGTTTTGCTGTTGTGACGTCACACACGTCGCTCAATGCAATAAAATCGCCGAAGGAGGACATTCTGTCTGTTCCTCTTGCCCGCGCATAGGCTGTTGCCAGGGGGGAATCGTCAAGCCCCTCCACATCATCTACAAAGCAGGCCTTTTTTAGTTTTTCCGGCATTTTTATGCCGACTGCCGCAGAGGTAGGGCTTACATGCTTAAAGGATGTTGCCGCACACATACCTGTAGCTTCTTTAATTTCTTTAACCAGCTGCCAGCTGTTAAACGCATCTAAAAAATTAATATATCCCGGCCGGCCGCTTAAAATTTCAATGGGCAGCTCGCTTCCGTCTTGCATAAAAATTTTGGCCGGCTTCTGGTTGGGGTTACAGCCGTATTTTAATTCAAATTCTTTCAATTTTGCTGCCTCCTTAACTGTTTTTGTTGATTAACCGGTTTTCGGTTTTCCCGGTTTCAATGTCTATGTAACGCACATAAAGAGAAATTTTGTTTTCCTCATTTAAATTGCTCCAAAGGCTGTTTGTCAGCTCGTCAATGCTGTCGGGAATTTCCACCCGCTCCGGCTCACCGCAGAACGTAGGAATGGGCGTTCCGTCGCACATGTAGGTGTGGATAAAATGGCCCAATCCATCGTCCGGTTCATAAGAAAAGGTAAACCGGTTGCAGCCTGCGCCGTCAGGCGTACTGCTTTTTAAAATGCTCATTTCATAGGTAAACTCGCCCTCTTCAATCGTCACCATTCCGCTGATTCGGGGCGTAAAATTGGGGCAGTCCGGCTCAAACTCACGAACTTCCAATGCTTCCGAAAACCGTGCGCCCTGGGCCAGAAAGTCGTAAATGGTGTCTGTCTGGTCGCCGTTTGTAACAATGGTGTGGTTGTCGCAAACGCGGATCGGGGAATAGATGATTAACGACGGATCCTCCACTTTCGATTCGTCAAACGGATAAATGGTCACGCTGTCGCCTTCTTCGCGAAAAATGCGGTTGCGGCTGTTTTCGCTTCTGCCCATAATAAAATATGCAATTGCGGCCTTTTTCCCGTCTTTGCTTTTGCCAATTACAATGCCGCGGCCCACATAGGTGTTGTCGCGGATTAGCTCACCGATGTTGTTAATTTTATAAATGTTCATGAAATAAATCCTTTCTGCCTGCAAATTTTCTCTGAAACCTTTTCCGCCGCCTGGGGCAAAATGATCCACTCGGCCTGCTCCATTACGCGCTTTTGCAAAATTTCTGGCGTGTCGCCGTCTTCAACCTCCACAGCCTTTTGCATGATGATTTTTCCGCCGTCACACACCTCGTTCACAAAATGAACCGTAGCCCCTGTTATCTTTACGCCGTAGGACAGCGCCGCCTCGTGAACATGCAGGCCGTAAAACCCCTTGCCGCAAAAGGATGGGATTAAGGAGGGGTGCACATTGATAATTCTGCTTGGAAACTGCGCGGTGAAGTTTTCGCTTAAAATGCTCATAAAGCCTGCAAGCACAATAAAATCTATCTTGTTTTCTTTCATAATTTCAGTAAGCCTTTCTTCAAAGGCTTGCTGAGAACCGCATTCTTTTTTGGTTACTGTAAAGGCCGGAATTCCGTTCTTCTCTGCTCGGGTCAGGGCATATGCCCCCGCCCTGTTGGATATCACTGCCTTTATCTCGCCGCTTTTTAAAACGCCGTTGCTTTGCGCATCAATTAAAGCCTGCAGATTGGTTCCCCCGCCGGAAACCAAAACCGCTATGTTCGCTTTTGTTAGCATATGGTCACACTTTCGTCGGATGCTACAATCTCTCCGATGATGTAAGCGTCCTCACCGTTCTCCTTTAAAATTTTAAGCGCACAGTCAGCATCATCGTTAGAAACTACAACACTCATGCCAACACCCATATTATAGGTGTTAAACATATCCCGCTCCGGAACGTTTCCTGTTTTGGCCAACAGGTCAAAAATCGGCAGAATGCGAATTGCGCTTTTTTCAATTTTTGCGCCGAAGCCTTTTGGAATACTTCTCGGAATATTCTCATAAAATCCGCCGCCGGTAATGTGGGAAACCGCTTTTACCGTAATTTTCTCAAACAGTGCCGTCATGGGTTTTACATAAATTTTTGTAGGCGTAAGCAGGGCCTCACCCAAAGATTTCCCGCCCAGTTCCGGTAATGGCTTAGTTAAGTCGTTGTTTTCCACGTCAAAAATGCGGCGCACCAGCGAAAATCCGTTTGAATGTACGCCGGAGGACGGCAGAGCAATGATCACATCGCCCTCTTTTATGGTTTTGTTGTTTAAAATTTTCTCTTTGTCTACAACGCCCACAGAAAATCCTGCCAAATCATACTCATCTTCCGGATAAAATCCGGGCATTTCGGCAGTTTCGCCGCCGATTAACGCACAGCCGGACTGAACGCAGCCCTCTGCTACGCCCTCCACAATCTGTGCAATTTTTTCAGGATAGTTTTTGCCGCAGGCAATATAATCTAAGAAAAACAGAGGTTTTGCGCCGCAGCAAATAATGTCGTTTACACACATTGCCACGCAGTCAATTCCTACGGTGTTATGCTTGTCCTGCAAAAAGGCCATTTTCAGTTTGGTTCCCACTCCGTCCGTGCCGCTGACCAAAACGGGATTTTTTATCCCGGAAAGGTCCAATGAAAAAAGCCCTCCAAAACCGCCAATGTCAGACATTGCGCCGGCGGTCATCGTTCTTGCTATATGGTTTTTCATGAGCTCAACCGCTCTGTATCCGGCCGTGATGTCCACGCCGGCAGCCTTGTAGCTTTCACTCTGACTTTTTGTGTTCATAAACGTTGTCCTTTCTTTATCTAAAAATTATTTCTTTTTGCTTTCGCTGATTTTAGTTTCAAACTTGTCCTTGCAGGTAGAACAGGGCATTTCTGTGGGATAGTTTGCGTCGAAGCATGCGCTGCAATAGCCCTCGCCAAGCTTTGAGCCGATTAAAAGCGGTAAATGCTCCGTTTCTAAAAATCCCAGACTGTCCACGCCAATAATTTCTGCAATTTCTTCAACGGTGTGATTGCAGGCAATCAGCGAATCCCTGGAGGGAATGTCTGTTCCATAAAAGCAGGGGTTTAAAAACGGCGGCGCCGAAACCCGCATATGCACCTCTGTTGCGCCGGCTTCGCGAATCAGTTTAATAATTCTTGCACAGGTAGTGCCGCGCACGATGGAGTCGTCTACCAAAACAACTCGTTTTCCCTTAATGTTTTTTGAAATCACGTTTAATTTAATCCGCACCAAATCCTCCCGGGCAGACTGTCCGGGCGCAATAAATGTTCTTCCGATATATTTATTTTTAATCAGTCCAATGCCATAGGGAATTCCAGACTGTTGGGAATAGCCAATGGCCGCGTCAATGCCCGAATCCGGCACACCAATTACAATGTCTGCGTCCGCAGGGTGTGAAAGCGCCAAACAGTGACCGGCTTTAAGCCGTGCGCCATGCACGCTCACGCCGTCGATAACAGAGTCTGGCCGTGCAAAGTAAATATATTCAAAAATGCAGGACCGCTTGGGGCTTTTCCCGCAGTGGTCTTTTAAGCTTTTCACGCCGTCTTTCGAAAAAACAACAATTTCACCGGGCTCAATGTCGCGAATCAGTTCCGCGCCCACAGAATCCAGCGCGCAGGTTTCCGAAGCAACAACAAAGCTTCCGTCCTCAGTTTTGCCGTAGCAAAGCGGATGAAAGCCAAATTCGTCCCGGGCCGCAATCATTTTAGAAGGCGACATCACAACCAAAGAGTATGCACCCTTAATTTTACACATTGCACGGTTCACCGCTTCTTCAATCGACGGTGCAGTGAGACGTTCTTTTGTGACAATATAAGAAATCACTTCGGTGTCGCTGGTGGTGTGAAAAATGGAACCCTCCAGCTCTAAATCGTGCCTGAGCTCATAAGAATTCACTAAGTTTCCGTTGTGCGCCAGCGCCATTCTGCCCTTCACATGGTTCACCACAATGGGCTGGGAGTTTAATCTGTCGTTGGTTCCCGTGGTGCCGTAGCGAACATGGCCCAAGGCAGCATTGCCCAGGCCCAGCTTCTCAATCACCGGCTTGGTAAACACGTCGTTCACCAGGCCTAAATCCTTATAGGAATGAAACAGACCGTCGTCGTTCACCACAATGCCGCAGCTTTCCTGGCCCCTGTGCTGCAGGGCAAACAGCCCGTAGTAACAGGTGGAGGCAACGTCTTGCCTGTCCGGTGCAAAAATTCCAAATACTCCGCATTCTTCATGAAGCTTTCCCATACAAAATCTCCTTAAAAAAATATTTGCTGATTACTCACCCAAAAGGCGTTTTAAAATTTCGTTATAAGCGTCTTCCACGCCGCCTAAATCTCTTCTGAAACGGTCCTTGTCCAGCTTCTCTCCGCTGACAGAATCCCAGAACCGGCAGGTATCAGGCGAAATTTCGTCAGCCAGCACGATTGTGCCGTCTTCTGTTTTGCCAAATTCCAGTTTAAAGTCAATCAGTTCAATGTTTGCGTCTTTTAAATAGTCGGTTAAAACCTGGTTCACTTTTAATGAATACTGCGCAATTAAGTCCAGTTCTTCTTTTGTGGCATATTCCATTGCTAAAATGTGATATTCGTTCACCATGGGGTCGCCCAGCTCGTCGTCTTTATAACAATATTCTAAAACCGTGCGTTTCATTTTTGTGCCTTCTTCAAGCCCTAAACGCTTCGCCAGCGAACCTGCTGCAATGTTTCTTACAATAACCTCCAGCGGAACAATAGAAACCTTTTTCACCACGGTTTCGCGGTCAGACAATTCCTCCACAAAATGAGTGGGAATTCCGTTCTTCTCCAAAAGCTTCATCAAATGGTTTGTTACGCGGTTGTTAATGGCGCCCTTTCCCATAATTGTGCCTTTTTTCTGGCCGTTAAAAGCGGTGGCGTCGTCTTTGTAAGATACGATGCAGAACCGTTTGTCATCTGTTGCAAATACTTTTTTTGCCTTTCCTTCATACATCTGAACTGTTTTTTCCATGTCTATCTTCCTCCGTTAGTTTTGATATTCTTTTTCGATGGCCGCATTTTTCTCTAAAACCTTTTTTGCATTTTCCTCACGGCTTTTTAAAAGCTTGTCCGCAAGGGCTTTGTCTTCAACGCTTAAAATTTGAACGGCCAAAAGCGCCGCGTTCTGTGCGCCGTCAATGGCAACGGTGGCAACCGGAATTCCGCCGGGCATCTGGACGGTGGAAAGCAGGGCGTCAAGTCCGTCTAAGGTTGAAGATTTTACCGGAATTCCAATAACCGGAAGCGTCGTATTTGCAGCAATTGCGCCTGCCAGGTGCGCCGCCTTTCCTGCTGCGGCAATGATTGCACCAAAACCTTTCTCTCTTGCAGAAAGGGAAAAATCTCTTGCCTCTACCGGGGTTCTGTGTGCAGAAAACACATGCACTTCAAAGGGTACGCCAAAATTCTTTAACGTGTCTATCGCCTTAGACACCACGGGCAAATCGCTGTCGCTGCCCATAATTACTGCAACTTTTTTCATAACCAACTGCCTCCTTGCAATTTTGCTTTTAAAAGTAAACAGGGCGGTCCTATCTGTTTCGGATAGGACTGCCCAGACGGTCGACAAAAAATATTGTTTTTTGCTCCCCTGTGGTAGTCCACGCTCCGTCAGTTGCAAAAAACCGCTCCTTTTTTATACATAAATAAACGAATTATTCATAAATAAAACAAAATCTAACATTATCATTTTAACACTCAGAAAGGCCTGTGTCAAGGCGAATTAAAAAAATCAGAGAGTATGACAATTGGCTTTATTCGATACCGTCTTTTTATAGTAATTTTAAATAATCTATCTTCCGAAAACTTCCTTTATTCTCTCAGTAATCCGGTTTAAATCCTTTTCCTTCACTTCCTCTAACAGCAACGGAATGTACGGCTTTTTGTCGTTTAATAGTTTTACTAAAAATGCATAGTCCAGCTCGCCTTCTGTAGGCAGGGCATATTTTAAAGCGCCGTTTTCCACCGTAAAATCCTTTAAATGCACCACCGCAATGCGGTCGCCATAGAGGTCAAAAGCCGTTTGAAAAATTTCCCGCTGATTTTTGTAATTGGAATCATCTAAATAATTTACCGGGTCAAAAATGACAAAGATGTTGGGCATATTAAGGTCGTCTAACATGCGCTTCATGGTTTGCGGCGAATGAATGGTAAAGATGCTCACCGCCTCAATTCCAATACACACGCCCAAATCCCGGGCATATTCTGCCAGTTCCCGCATAACAGACAGAAAATCCTGATAGTTCTCCTCCGAACGGTTTTTTTCGTGAAAGCTTCCGTCTAAATTTACAGAGCCGGTTTCCGTTCCTATCATGTCTGCGCCCAAAAACTTTGCATATTTTATGTGCTCTTTAAACCGGTTTACCTGAATCTGCCGCTCTTGTTTGTCCGGGCAAACCGGATTGATGTAGCACCCCAAAACGGATATGCTGATGTTATTTTTATCCAGCGCCTGCTTAATTTTTCGTGCTAAGCCCGGCGAGAACGCCCCGTCTTTTAAGCCTAAATTCGTAACCGATTTAAACAGCGCAAGCTGAATGGTGTGCTTGTCAAACTGCGCAAGCTTCTCCGACAACACCGCAATGTCGCCATATTCTAAATCGTGTGCTCTCATTCCTATCATTTGTAATCAACTTCCTTTCATTTACATTCGTCAAAACATTTTGCCAAAGCTCCCAGCGCCTTTTTTTCAATTCTGGACACATAAGACCTGGATATTTTCATCTTTCTCGCAATCTCCTGCTGGGTATATGCCCGTTCCCCCAGTCCATACCGCTTAATAATAATTTCCTGTTCCCGGGGCGTAAGGCATTTATCCATGTAAGCGCACAGCTTTCTAATGTCAAGATCGGTGCCGACACGGTCTGCAATTTCTTCGTCGTCAGAGGGTAAAATGTCCATAAACGTCACTTCGTTGCCGTCTGTGTCGTGGCCCAAACATTCATTCAGCGAGATTTCCTGCTTCAGCTTTTTCCCGGCCCGCACCGTCATTAAGATTTCATTTTCAATACATCTTGCAGCATAAGTTGCAAGCCTAGCCTGTTTTGTATAATCAAACGAAGCAATTGCCTTAATGAGCCCAATAGTGCCGATGGAAATTAAATCGTCGTCGTCGCAGCCCGACACCTGGTTATATTTTTTCGCAATGTGGGCCACCAGCCGCAGATTTCGTTCCACTAAAACGTCTTTGGCGCCTTTGTCGCCTTTTGCCGCAAGCTCTAAATAACGTTTTTCCTCGCTGGCGGATAGCGGTTTTGGAAAGTTATTCTGTCCCGAAACATAAGATATTAGAAACAGGCCATATCTTAAAAAATAAAGCAGTGCAAAAAAACAAGAAGAAAACATATCATCTACCTCATTCATTTAAATATGTTGAAAGTATATGTTTTGCTTCCGCCCTTTTTGCCAGTCCAAACGGAATAAGTTCGCCAACATGCAAATGAGAAAAACAGGGCTTTCATTTTATATCATTTTAATAAGAGTTCCTTTTTTCTGAAGGCATATAGTTTTTAAATTTTTTGAAATTTCTATAAAACGAGGTAAGACTGTTAAATCCGCATTCATATGCTATTTCTGTAACAGTTTTCGGCAGGCGCAGCATTTTTTCTGCCATATTAATCCGAAAAAACTGCAAATAATTTTTAAAGGTCATTCCCGTCATTTGTTTAAACAACCTGCAAAAATGCGGCACGCTCAAATTCGATGCCCGGGCCGCATCTTCAAGGGTAATTTCTGTTGAATAACTGTTCTGCACAAGCCCGAACGTGTTTTTTAACACATTTTTATATAAGTCGTTATACCGTGTTGTTTCAGATACATAATCGGAAAACCTCAGCAGCATGGAAAAGAAATTATAAAGGCTGGAAATCGCTTTATACTCATATGCCTTATCTTTTTGTGTAAGTTCTCTATGAATCTCCTCAATACAGTTTCTCATATCCGTGTATTTTGGATTTTTGTCATTAATGGGATTTTGAAACGCAATCGTTTCATTGTTAAAAATAAAGCCGGAGTCTGCCATAATCACCAGAACCTGACACGGTTCTTCCTGATAGGAATAGGTGGAATGAAGCTGATTTTTTGAAATCACAACAATATCGCCCGGAAAGGTAATGACATATTTATCGTCAATTTGCTGAATGCAATGGCCCTTCTGAAACAAGAGTATTTCAATCTCACTGTGCCAATGCGGCACGACTTCAAGCTTTTTATTGTTAAGACCCGAATACATGCTTCTTATCTTAACGTTATCCATATCAACAAATTCAAAATGCAAAACAAAGACCCCTTAAATGATAATTTTTGAAAGTATTTTAACAAAAAATGATATGAATTTCTGTTTCTATATTATATAATAATAATATAAATTTAAAAAAGGAGCAATAGTTTTATGAAAAAATTTGATCATAAATTTATTGACATCAACAGTTTTCTCGAAAAATCGCACAAGCCCGATTTTGACAACATTTTGAAAGTATTAAAAAAAGAAGCTCCGAACCGTCCTACCCTGTTTGAATTCATTTTAAACGGCGATTTGGTAGAAGCTTTTACAAAGCACAAAACGTATGAGGGAACAGAGGAAGAAATTTCGTGCAAAAAGCTTGCCGACACCTATTATTTCTGCGGATATGACTATGCCTGCATGCATGGAAGCTATTTTTCGTTTAAAAGCGCCACTAAACACGAAGCCGGCAAAAGCACCATTTCGTTAAATCAAGGATTTGTCATAACCGACCGCGAAAGTTTTGAGAACTATGAATGGGCAAACCCCGAAGATTTTGATTATTCCCGCATTGAAATGCTGAGCAATTATCTACCCGAGGGCATGAAATTAATTATATACGGCCCCGGCGGAATTTTGGAAAACGTAATCCGCCTTGTTGGTTATGAAAACCTTTGCTACATGCTGTATGAAGACCCCGAGCTTGTGGAACAGATTTTTAAAGAAGTTTCAGAGCGGCTTTTAACCTATTACGACATCTGCGCCAAGCACGACTGCGTAGGTATTTTAATGTCCAATGATGACTGGGGCTTTAACACCCAGACCATGCTTTCTGTAGACCAAATGAGAAAATATGTTTTCCCGTGGCACAAAAAAATTGCCGAACTTGCTCATTCTTACAACAAGTCCATCTGCCTGCATTCCTGCGGTAAATTCGACGCCGTTGTGGACGACATTGCCTATGACATGAAGTATGACGGCAGACATTCTTATGAAGACAACATTCTTCCCGTTGAGGAAGCATATAAAAAATACAAAGACAAATTTGCAATCCTCGGCGGTATTGATGTGGACTTTTTAACCAGAGGCACCCCGGAAGAAATTTATAACCGCAGCGCAAAAATGTTAGAATTGGCGAAAACAGGTTATGCTTTGGGTTCAGGCAACTCCATTGCGTCCTACATTCCCTTTCAGAACTATTTGGCAATGATTGCCGCAGCAGTATTCAACGAAAATTGAAATTGAATAAGAATGAAAGATGTACATGCAGGGCCGGTCACAAACCGCAAAGGCTTTCATATTATATTGTAGAGATAAATTCTCAAATAATATTTATGGAGGTTCATTATGGGAGAAAAACGTTATCCCTCGCCCAGTTCACCCTGCGAGGAATTTAAAGGTTCGGTTTGTATACATACAGATAAAGTTTATGATTCATGCAAGGACAAAGACTGCATTGAAGACGCCCGCGTGTTTCTGACCGCCTGCGGCCAGGAACTGATCGACAAGGCTGTAAACGTAAAATGCAGAAAGGCAGAAATTATTTGGGCGTTCCCCGACGTGGAACCCATCCCGTTCAACAAGGGCTATTTTACAGTTGACATTAAGTTCTTCTTCAAAATTACTCTTGATGTATTCTTAGGCGTTGGAAAACCCACAACGGTTGAAGGCCTGGCCACCTTTGACAAAAAAGTAATTTTGTTCGGTTCGGAGGGCGCGGCAAAAATATTTGAGTCCCGCTACAGCTACGACAGCTTTGACGAACAGCTCTGGCAGAAGACAAACATGCCGAAAGCAGTTGTAGAGGTAGTTGACCCGCTGTGCCTGTCCGCCAAGGTAGTGGATTTGGACGACAAAATTTGCTGCTGCACAGACGACATTGACTTTACTACAATTCCGGAATGTATCTGCAACGTATTTGATGACAGGCTCGTGTTAAGCGGTGAGAAAAAGCGCGTGTTTGTTTCTATCGGCCTGTTCTCAATCGTTAAGATTGAACGGAGCGTACAGCTTTTAATCCCGGCTATTGACTTCTGCGTACCGCAGAAGGAATGCACAACATCCTGCGACGACAGTCCTTGCGATTTGTTTGACAAAATCTGCTTCCCCTTTGACGAATTCTTCCCTCCTGAAAGAGAAGACTGCGATTTTGACGACCGCGACCATGACCACGGGCACTGCTGCCGCGACTAAGACAACGAAAAACAGGGGCGCTTTAAGCGCCCCTATTTTCTTGCCACGGATACCGTGTAATTCTGATAGAAAATGGTGTCAATTGTTTTGTTTCCCACAACATTAAATTTCAAAAAATCTTGAATTCCCGTGCCCAGCAGCTTCACATAAGCTTCTTTTTTTGTCCAAACCTCAAAAAAGCGCTGTTGGCTCTTTTCTTTTCTCGATAAAACATATTGCAGTTCTGCTTTTGTAAAACACCGTCTGGCCACATTGAAATTGGCCTTTTTGTTCTGCTCCACGTCAATGCCCACAGGCTTGTCGGATATGGCGCATACCGCTAAATTCCCCGAATGGCTCAAACTAAAATGAATGTCCAACCCTTCCGCATAGGGCTTTCCGCCTTTGTGGTTTCGAAAAGAAATATCCTCCGGCCGCAGGTTTAATTTTTGTGCAATGGAAACGCGCGCCAGCATTCCGGCTGCTAACGACAATTTTTTTGAAGGCAAATGCTTGAGTCTGTCTGCTTTTTCCTGCCGCTGTTTATCCGATAGCTGATACATTCTTAAAAATTCTTCGTCTGTTAGCTTTGAAACATCACAACAATAAAGATGAAGCACTGATTTCACCCCAGAATAAATGTTTTAATTTAAAATGAACCGCGCATATGAATAGCCGTAAAGGTAAAAATAAATGTGCAGAGTTTCACAAAAAGGAGAACGATTATGAATATTTGGCACGACATTAACCCAAAACGGATTTCAAAAGACAATTTTGTTGCTATTATTGAAATTTCCAAGGGCAGCAAAAACAAATATGAGTTGGACAAGGAAACAGGAATATTAAAGCTGGACAGAATTTTATACACCTCAACCCACTATCCCGCAAATTATGGCTTTATCCCCCGCACCTATGCAGACGACTTAGACCCCTTAGACGTTTTGGTGCTCTGTTCCGAAAGCATTCACCCCTTAACCATGGTAAACTGCTATCCCATTGGCGTAATATCTATGATTGATAACGGTTACGCCGATGAAAAAATTATCGCCATTCCCTTTAACGACCCAAACTATAATACCTATACGGACATTTCCCAAATTCCAGCCCATATCTTTAACGAAATGACGCACTTTTTTACGGTGTATAAGGAGCTTGAGGGCAAGCAGACAGCCGTCAGCGAAATGAAAGGAGCCGCCGACGCAGTTTCCATTATTGATAAGGCGCTCATAAGCTACATTGAAAACTATTGTAAATAAAATTATAAAAAGAAACAGCTAAAAACTGTTTCTTTTTATTTTATTATTTTAAGTTTAAGCTGCCCGTGTTCGCCGCCTTTAAATAAGCGTTGATAAATCCGTCTAAATCGCCGTCCATCACAGCGCCAATATTGCCCACCTCAAAATTTGTTCTGTGGTCTTTCACCATGTTATAGGGATGGAACACATAAGAGCGGATCTGGCTGCCCCAGGCAATGTCTTTCATGTCGCCCTTTAAGTCTTCAATTTTCTCCATTTGCTCACGTTCGGCCATTTCCACCAGTTTCGCTTTCAGCATTTTCATTGCGGTTTCCCGGTTTTGATGCTGAGAACGCTCGTTCTGGCACGACACTACTACCCCAGTAGGAATGTGGGTCATGCGAATTGCAGAATCCGTTTTGTTAATGTGCTGGCCGCCGGCACCGCTGGCCCGGAACGTGTCCACACGAATGTCTTCAGGATTAATGTTTACCTCAATGTCGTCGTTAATTTCCGGCATAACATCCACCGACGCAAAAGATGTGTGCCGCCTGCCGGAAGCGTCGAAAGGAGAAATGCGCACCAGCCGGTGCACGCCTTTCTCGCACTTGGCATATCCATAGGCGTTGGGGCCGGAAAGCTGAATGGTAACGCTTTTCACACCTGCCTCATCGCCGGCCAGAAAATCCAGTGTTTCAACCGAAAAACCTCTGCGTTCGCCCCAGCGCTGATACATTCTCAGCAGCATGGAGGCCCAGTCCTGCGCCTCAGTGCCGCCCGCGCCCGGGTGAATAGAGATGATTGCGTTGTTTGCGTCATATTTTCCGGATAGCAGCGTTTCCAGCCGCATGTTTTCCAAATCGGTTTCCAGTTTTTTATATCCCGCTTCAATTTCCGAAAGCAGCGATTCATCGTCTTCGTCAATGGCAAGCTCCACTAAGGTGGACATATCCTCCCACTCGCTTTTTAATCCCTCAAAACCAGCTACTTTGTCCTTTAATTGTTTTATTTCTTGAAGCACTTTCTGGGAGTTTTCCAAATCCTCCCAAAATCCGTCTTTCGCAGACACCGCTTCCAGTTCCTCAATTTTTAATTTCACTTTGGGGATTTCAAAGTGAATCCCCCATCTCTGTAATATCGTTTTCCATTGATTCCAAATCCAACCGGTATTGGTCGAACTCAACTGTCATACATTTCAGTCCTCTCGTAGTAAAATAAACCAAACAATTACTCTAAATTAGCGCCGCAGCATTTTTTATATTTTTTGCCGCTTCCGCAGGGGCAGGGGTCGTTTCTTCCCACTTTTTCTTTTGCCTTTCTCTGCGCCGGCGCCGCTGTTCCGTCCCCGGCAGGCTCAATGGGCTTTGCCACCTGAACACGCTCTACCGGCTTTTCAATGCGGGCGTGGTAAATGAGCTTTAAGGTATCCTCGCGGATTGCCGCAATCATTTCCTCGAACATATCGAAGCCTTCAAATTTGTATTCCACAACCGGGTCATGCTGTCCGTAAGCCCTAAGCGAAATGCCGTTTTTCAGCTGTTCCATGGCGTCGATGTGGTCAATCCACTTGCTGTCTACCACGCGAAGAAGCGCCACGCGTTCAATTTCGCGCATCGTTTCGCTGCCAAACTCTTCTTCGCGCTGCTCATAATACGATTTAGCGGTTTCTAAAAGCAAGTCTTTTAAGCCAGCTTTTGTCAGGTCCGCAATCTCATCTTCCGAAAGCAGAAGCGCGTCCTTCGGCAGATATACGCTTTCCAAATATTCAATTAAGCCCGTAATGTTCCAGCCCTCGGGGTCTTCGTCCTCGCCAGTGTAGCGAAGAATTACTTCATCAGTGAAGTCGTCAATCATCTTAAAGATATTGTCCTTAATGCTGTCGCCGTTTAACACTTTCTGGCGCTGGGAATAAATAATTTCCCTCTGCTGGTTCATCACGTCGTCATACTGCAAAACGTGTTTTCTGATGTCAAAGTTCCTGCCTTCAACGCGCTTCTGCGACGTTTCAATGGCATTGGTAAGCATTTTATTTTCAATTGCTTCATTTTCATCAAGGCCTAAGGTTTCCACAACGCCCTTTACACGGTCGGAACCGAACAGGCGCATTAAATCGTCCTCTAAAGAGATATAGAATTTAGAAGAACCCGGATCGCCCTGACGGCCGGCACGGCCGCGCAGCTGGTTGTCGATACGTCTGGACTCATGCCGCTCGGTACCGATGATAAACAGGCCGCCTGCCTCTTTCACCTTTTCTGCTTCCGGCGCGATTTCCGCCTTATATTTGTCCATCAGCTCAGAAAAGGTCTTTCTCGCCTCTAAAATTTCCTCGTTGTCAGTTTCACCAAATCCTGTTGCTTCTAAAATCATTTCGTCGGAGTATTCGCGGCGCTTCATTTCATGCTTCGCCATAAACTCCGCGTTGCCGCCCAGCATAATGTCGGTACCACGGCCGGCCATGTTGGTTGCAATGGTAACCGCGCCGAGTTTACCGGCCTGGGCAATAATCTCCGCTTCTTTTTCGTGGAACTTGGCGTTTAACACCTCGTGTTTAATGCCGTTTCGCTTTAGCATGCCGGACAAAAGCTCCGACTTTTCAATGGTAACCGTGCCCACCAGCACCGGCTGTCCCTTTTCGTGGCACGCTTTCACCTGCTCCACAACGGCACCAAACTTGCCGTTTTCCGTTTTATAAACCGCGTCAGATAAGTCCTTTCTGGCAAGCGGCTTGTTTGTGGGAACAACAATAACATCCAGCTTATAAATTTCCTGGAATTCCGACTCCTCCGTCTGCGCCGTACCGGTCATACCGGAAAGCTTGGTGTAGAGCCTGAAATAGTTCTGGAACGTAATGGTAGCGAGGGTTTTGCTTTCGCGCTCCACCTTTACGTTTTCTTTTGCTTCAATTGCCTGGTGCAATCCGTCGCTGTAGCGGCGGCCAAACATCATACGTCCCGTGAATTCGTCCACAATGATAACCTGTCCGTCTTTCACCACATAGTCCCGGTCGCGGGCCATGGTGCCGTTCGCCTTCAATGCCTGGTTAATATGGTGGGAAAGCGTCATATTCTCCGGGTCTGAAAGGTTTTCTAAGTTAAATGCATGCTCCGCCTTTTCAATACCCGCTTTCAACAGCGTGGCTGTTTTCGCCTTTTCATCAATTAAATAATCTGCATCAATATCGTCATCTAACTCTTTTGTGTCGGATTCAGCCACCCTGTGGGCCTTTAAGGTTTTTACAAACCGATCCACAATCTGGTAAAGCTCGGTAGATTTGTCCCCCGCGCCGGAAATAATCAGCGGCGTTCTCGCTTCGTCGATTAAAATCGAGTCCACCTCGTCCACAATGGCAAAGTTCTGGCCCCGCTGCACCATCTGCTCTTTATAAATCACCATGTTGTCCCGCAGATAGTCGAATCCAAACTCGTTGTTTGTGCCGTAGGTGATGTCCGCCTCATAGGCGGCCTTTCTGTTCTGAGGTTCCACGTCGTGAATAATCAGACCAACGGTAAGTCCCAGAAATTTGAACACCTTGCCCATCCACTCGCTGTCGCGCTTTGCTAAGTAGTCGTTCACCGTAACAATATGCACGCCCTTGCCCGGCAGGGCGTTTAAATAGGCCGGCAGCGTGGAAACTAAGGTTTTACCTTCACCTGTTTTCATCTCGGCAATTCGGCCCTGGTGCAGAATAATTCCGCCCAAAACCTGAACATAGAAATGCTTCATACCCAAAACACGGTAAGACGCCTCCCGCACGGTTGCAAACGCTTCCGGCAGCAGGTCGTCTAACGATTCGCCTTTATCAATGCGCTCACGGAACAGGGCGGTTTTTCCCTTTAACTCCTCGTCGGACAGCGCGCTGAATTCATCTTCCAAGGCCATCACCTTGTCGGCAATAGGACGAATCCGCTTCAGCTCCCTGTCGCTGTATGAGCCAACAATTTTTTCAATCAGTTTCTTCAAAATATTTCACCTCAATCAAATTAAGTCACCAGCTAAAAATCCAACATTTAGTATACCATAAATCCATTCCTCTGTCAAAGTATTCTAAAAATTTAACGGTTTATTTATATTTCGAATACAATTATCAAAATTTCATCTCGTTTTCTGCTTTTATGGCAGATGATTCCGCCTTTTTAGTTGACAACATACATTTTGTTATGGTACTATCATGTATATATATTTTTGCCTGTTTTTGCAGGTTTTATCATCATCAAAAATTTTTGGAGGTAAAAACATGAAAAACGCGAAAAAACTTTTGGCGCTTTTACTGTCTGCCGTTCTTTTAGCGGCCTTTGCAGGCTGCGGCAACAGCGGCGGCACAGCGCAGTCCCAGTCTGGGGAAAAGAAGGTTAAAATCGGCCTGGTAAAGCTGGTTGACCACCCCTCGTTGAACGAAATTAACGACTCCATTAAGGCTGAGTTTGAAAAATTGGGAACCAATGTGGAGTTCATTGAGAAAAACGCCAACGGCGAAACTTCCACCCTGCCGTCTATCATGCAGAGCTTAACCGGGGCAGGCGTAGATATGATTATTCCAATTGCAACGCCAACGGCACAGGCGGCATCTGCTGCAACCTCTGCCATTCCCATTGTGTTTGCGGCAGTCAGCGCGCCAATTGAAGCAGGACTTACCACCTCGCTGGAGGCGCCGGACAAGAACGTCACAGGCGTATCTGACGAAATTCCCGTTGAGGATATTTTCAAGCTGGCGCAGACGCTTACACCGGACGTGAAAACCTTCGGATTTTTCTATAACTCCAGCGAAATTAATTCGGTAACGGCAGTTGACAAGGCAAAAAAATTCTGCGACGACAACAACATTGCGTATAAGGAAGCAACCGTTTCTACCACAGCGGACATTCAGCAGGCCGCAAGCTCTTTGGCAAATGATGTAGACGCAATGTTCACTCCCATCGACAACATGGTTGCGTCTGCAATGCCCACCTATATCGACGTGACAAACAAGGCAAACGTGCCGGTTTATGTTGCAGCAGACTCCATGGTGAAAGACGGCGGTTTTGCCACCGTGGGCATTAATTACACGCTGCTGGGCCAGCAGGTGGCGCAGATGGCGGACAAAATTTTAAAGGGCCAAAAAATTTCGGAAACACCCATTGAAACTATGCGGGAATATTCCAACATGGTGAACATGAAGGAAGCAGACCTTTTGGGAATTCACATTCCGGAAGATGTAAAAGCAAATTTAACTGTTTTGGTTGACTAGGTAAAATAGCCTGCAAAATTTTTGCAGGCTGTTTTTTTGTTTCATACTCTTGAAAACAGCGGTGTTCTGCTGTATAATGAAACGCGAGGTGAGAAAAAATGGATACGGTTCGCATAAACCATAAAAATGTTCTTTTTATCGCCCACAGGGGCGCAAGCTGTTTAGAAACGGAAAACACCCTGGCTGCGTTTGTTGCGGCTGGAAACAGAACCTATTTCGGCATTGAAACGGACGTACACATTACGAAGGACGGAAAATTTATACTAATTCACGACGACACCACCGGGCGGGTTGCAGAATCCGACCTTGTAGTTGAGGAAACAGATTTTAGCACGCTCCGCACCCTGCCGTTAAAAGACACAAACGGCAAATGCGGGCGGATTGATTTGCGCATGCCCAGTCTTTTAGAGTATATCGGCATCTGCAAAAAATATGAAAAAACTGCGGTTTTAGAACTGAAAAACAGAATTGAAACCGAAAAAATTGCAGAAATGGTGCAGGAAATTCAGTCCGCAGGCTATTTTGAAAACGTAATTTTCATTTCCTTTTATTTAGAAAACCTGGTAGATTTAAAAACAATTGCTCCATCGGCTGCCGCGCAATTTTTAACCTCCAACGAAATTGACGATAAAATGATTGCAAGCTTAATGCAATTTAAGCTTGACATTGACGCAAAATATTCCCTTTTGTCCCCTGCGCTTGTAAAACAGCTGCACGACAGCGGGATTAAAGTGAACTGCTGGACCTGCGACGACGCAAATTCCGCCCAGTCGCTGATTGACATGGGCGTAGACATGATAACAACAAACTGTTTGGAATAATTGAAAAAGGCGGGATGTTATGACCATTCGAGCAATTTCAGAAAAAGTGGAACGGGAAACTCTGTCACCATTTGCTACGCTTTCTGAACATTCAAAAGGCAGGCTGAGGCCCATCGTTGAGTGCGACATCCGAACGGATTTTCAGCGGGATAGGGACCGAATCATTCACGCAAAATCTTTTCGGCGGCTGAAACACAAAACCCAGGTGTTTTTGGCGCCGGCAGGCGACCACTACCGCACCAGGCTAACCCACACCATGGAGGTTTCGCAAATCGCCCGCACCATTGCCCGCGCCCTGCGCTTAAACGAGGATTTAACCGAGGCCACCGCGTTAGCCCACGATTTGGGCCACACGCCCTTTGGCCATTCGGGTGAAAATGTGCTGAACGAAATTTGTGCAGGCGGCTTTCGCCACTATGAGCAGAGCCTTCGGGTAATCGACTTTTTGGAAAACGGAACGGGTCTTAATTTAACGTTTGAGGTGCGGGACGGGGTTTTAAACCACGCAGGCGACCACGAGGCCGAAACCCTGGAGGGGAAAATTATTAAACTGGCAGACCGCATTGCCTACATCAACCACGACATTGACGACGCGGTGCGCGGCGGCATTATTCAGGCGGAGGCCATTCCAAAGGACTGCACCGACGTGTTGGGACGAACCCACGGTGACCGGATTGACACCATGATTCACGACATTATTAATACCAGCCTGGGAAAACCCTTTGTGAAAATGTCGGACGAAATTTATTCTGCCATGATGAACCTGCGCAGCTTTATGTTTGCTTCGGTTTACACAAACAACGTGGCAAAGGGCGAGGACGAAAAGGCCAAAAACGTGGTTTACATGCTGTTCGATACCTTTATGAAACACCCGGAAAAGCTGCCGGAAGACACAAGGGAAAATATTTCACGGTTTGGTTTAGAGCAAACCGTAACCGACTATATTGCAGGCATGACCGATAATTTCGCCATTTATAAATTCAACGAGCTGTTCGTCCCGAAAAAATGGGTTGTGAACTAATTTGAAATAAAGGACTGAAAAAACATGAATATTTTATTTCAGGGGGACTCAGTAACCGACGCAGGCCGGGGCCGGGACGTTACCGCCCCCAACACGGCGCTGGGCCAGGGCTATGCCACAATGGTGGCAGGAAGGCTGAGTGCAAAACACGATGATTTAAACTTTTTTAACCACGGCGTCAGCGGAAACCGTGCCGCCGACCTTTACGGACGCTGGCAGGAGGACACGCTGAATTTTGAGTTTGATGTGTTGAGCATTCTTTTAGGAATCAACGACGTGGGATTTTCTTTAAGGCTGGGTCGCGGCTCCGACAAGGAGCGGTTTCGCTTTCTCTACGACCGTATGATTTATGAGGCGTTAGAAAAAAATTCTGACGCAAAGCTTATTTTAATGGAGCCGTTTGTGCTGAAAATGAAGTATGCGTGGGAAAACTTTGGAACGGATATTTATGATAATTTTCACACTTGGAGCAGCCGCGTCCGCGAAAATGGCCAGGTAACCAAGGATTTGGCCAAAAAATATCACGCACAGTTCGTTCCGCTGTTCGACGTTTTCGAGTCATTGACAAAATCCGCGCCCGCCGAACGTTATTCGGTGGACTGCATTCACCCCACCGCAGCCGGTCACGAAATCATTGCGGAAGAATGGGTGAAAGCATGGGAAAAGATAAAGAAAGGAGAATGAAAATGGAATATATTTACAGACCAAAAGGCGTTTGCTCCATGCAAATTAAATTCGAAATTGACCACAATAATGTTGTGAAAAACATTCGGTTTACCGGGGGCTGCAACGGCAACCTCCAGGGCGTGTCGAAGCTGGCAAACGGCAAAAAGGCAGAGGAAATCATCACGCTTTTAGAGGGTATCAACTGCGGCGGCAAGGGTACTTCGTGCCCCGACCAGCTTGCAAGGGCGCTGCGTGAAGCGATTGGGTGATGGACGCTTTGCTATCAAACTGCCGCCTCTGTCCCAGGGAATGCGGTGTGAACCGCTTGCTGGGCGAACTTGGCGCTTGCCGTTCCGGCCCTGAAATTACAGCCGCCCGGGCTTCCCTCCACCTTTGGGAGGAACCCTGCCTTTCCGGCAAAAACGGTTCGGGAACGGTATTTTTTTCCGGCTGCAATTTGGGGTGTGTCTACTGTCAAAACGCCCAAATTTCTCGCGGAAATACCGGAAAAAATATTTCGTCAGGCAGGCTTTGTGAAATCTTTTTTGAACTGAAGGAACAGGGCGCCCACAACATAAATCTGGTAACGGCAACGCACTTTTTACCCGCTGTGCTGAACGCGGTGGAAAAAGCCAAACAAAATCATCTTGGAATTCCCTTTGTTTACAACTGCGGCGGCTTTGAAAAGGCAGACATGCTAAAGCGGGCCGAGGGGCTGATTGATATTTTTTTACCGGACTTGAAATATATGTCCCCGCAGCTGGCTATGGCCTATTCCAACGCGCCGAACTACCCGGAGGCCGCGAAAAGCGCGTTAACTGAAATGGTGCGCCAGCAACCGGAGTGCGTGTTTGACGAAACCGGCATGTTAAAGCGCGGCGTTATCGTTCGGCATTTAATGCTGCCCGGAAATTTAAAGGATTCAAAAAAGGTATTACGATACCTGCACCAAACCTTCGGCGACAAAATTTTTATCAGCATCATGAGCCAATATACCCCGCCGGCAAAAGGGGTTAACGGCTTTCCGGAATTAAACCGAAAGGTTACGAAAACCGAATATGAAAAACTGATTGAGTATGCAATGTCCCTTGGCATCACACAGGCCTTCGTGCAGGAGGGAGAAGCGGCCGACGCCAGCTTTATTCCCGATTTTGACGGCCGCGGAATTTAATTTAGAGAGGAAGATTTACAGCATGGTAAAACACATTGTCATGTGGAAGTTAAAAGAAGAAGCATTAGAACATACAAAGGCTGAAAACGCCAAAAAAATAAAAGAGCTGCTGGAGGCACTGCCGGGCATAGTTCCGGACATCTTAGAGCTTCAGGTGGGAATTAATGAAAACGGCGGCGAATTTGACGCTGTTTTGGTGACAAAATTTCCGTCCTACGACGCACTGAAAGCCTACGATATCCACCCGGAGCACCAAAAAGTGCGCGGGTTCATCGGTCAGGTTTCAAGCGGCAGAGCCGCTGTCGATTTCACAATTTAAACTTAGGAGAATTACAAATGGTTATCGATTTTCACACACACTGTTTCCCGGAAAAAATTGCGGAGCGGGCAATTGGAAAGCTCAGCGCCACCAGCGGGCTTATGCCCTATACCGACGGCACGGCGGAGGGATTAAAAAAACTGATGAAGCAAGACGGCGTGGACATCTCCGTCGTTTTGAGCATTGCTACCAACGCCACCCAGCAGACGTCTGTAAACAATTTTGCAAAATCCATTGAAAGCGAAACAATTGTCCCGTTCGGTTCGGTTTACCCAGACGCAGAAGACGCGCTCAATGAACTGGAGCGTATTCACAGCATGGGGCTTAAAGGCGTTAAATTTCACCCGGAATATCAAAACTTTTTTGTTGACGACGAAAAAATGAAGCCGATTTATAAAAAAATATCAGAGCTTGGCCTAATTTGCGTGTTCCACGCCGGGGAGGACTATGGCTACATGCCTCCCTACCACGCTACGCCAAAGCGTCTTTTGCGGGCGTTATCGTGGCTGGACACGCCGGTGGTGGCGGCCCACTGGGGCAGCCAGGGCATGGGGCAGGACACGCTGCAATATCTTTGCGGCACCGAAATTTACATAGACACAGCCTTTGGATATGGCACCACACCGAAGCCGATTCAACAGGCCATTTTAGAAAAGCACGGCGTGGAAAAAATTTTGTTTGCCACCGACTGCCCGTGGCATGCCCCGGCTATGGAGCTGTTTCAAATTGAAAGTTTGGGCCTGTCTGACGAGGAAAAAAAGCAAATTAAAAGCGGTAACGCCCGCCGGCTGTTA
Organism: Congzhengia sp.; assembly: GCF_037235575.1. Taxonomy (NCBI): domain Bacteria; kingdom Bacillati; phylum Bacillota; class Clostridia; order Eubacteriales; family Oscillospiraceae; genus Congzhengia; species Congzhengia sp. The sequence goes on from NZ_JAXUNN010000025.1 coordinate 182,232, forward strand.
AAGATTTAAATTGATGGCGGCGCAGAAAAAAAGCTTGAAAAACCATTGGGCATATGGTAAAATTTCCATATGGTATATTAATCTTTTATATAAGGAGAATGATTATGAGTAAAACTTACAGAATCGGAATTATCGGCTGCGGCGGCATCGCCAACGGAAAGCATATGCCGTCGCTATCAAAACTGGACAACGTTGAAATGGTTGCGTTCTGCGACATTGTGAAAGAACGCGCGGAAAAAGCAAAGGCAGACTATGGCACGCCTGAGGCAAAGGTTTACACAGACTATAAAGAACTTTTAAAAGACGGGTCAATTGACATTGTGCACGTTTTGACTCCTAACCGCGAGCACAGCTTTATTACCGTTGACGCATTGGAGTCCGGCAAACACGTTATGTGCGAAAAGCCTATGGCGAAAACCTATGAAGAGGCCAAAAAAATGCTTGACGCCGCAAAAAGAACAGGCAAAAAGCTGACCATTGGATATCAGAACAGACAGACGCCGGAAGCACAGTATGTAAAAGGCGCCTGCACAGAAGACGCTTTAGGCGACATTTACTACGCGAGGGCACTGGCTCTGCGCCGCCGTGCCGTTCCTACTTGGGGCGTGTTCTTAAACGAAGAGGAACAGGGCGGCGGGCCGTTAATCGACATTGGCACCCACGCTTTGGATATGACCCTTTGGCTGATGAACAACTATAAACCAAAAATGGTTGTGGGCAAAACTTTCAGAAAGCTTGCCGACCAAAAAGAAAACACAGGCAACGCCTGGGGCGACTGGGATCCGGAAAAATATACGGTTGAAGACTCTGCATTTGGTTTTATTACCATGGAAAACGGCGCGACCATTGTTTTAGAGTCCAGCTGGGCATTAAACATTGCAGACCCCATTGAAGCGAAGTGCGTGCTCTGCGGAACAAAAGCCGGCGCGGATATGTATGACGGCGTTCGGATTAACGGTGTAAAATACGGACGGCAATACATAGAAAAAGCTGCTTTGGGTGCTGGCGGCGTCGCTTTTTACGACGGCAGCTCTGAATCTCCCGCAGACCGGGAAGCACGGCTTTGGATTGATGCCATTGACAAAGATACCGACCCTGTTGTTCTGCCGGAACAGGCCATTGTGGTTACACGGATTTTAGAGGCGATTTATGAGTCCTCCAAAACAGGAAAACCGGTTTTCTTTAACGAATAAACAATTCTGCGCCGGAAATTGGGTTCCATTTCCGGCGCCATTTTATAGTAAAAAAGGAACGATTGCTCTATGCGCGAAAATTCAAGCACCACCATTTTTGAAAAAAACGCACTTTCCTGCTTCCTTCTGCTGGTTTCGGTAATCGCCTCTGCGGTTTTAGGATTGGCGTTTCATATTCCCGTTGGGGCGCACACGTTTTTCACAGCAGTCATTGTCACGGGCGGTGTGCTGTTTTTCTGCGACCGTGTTCTGCTTCGTTTATTTTTGTTAAACGTTTGCGTGCTTGCCCTTTGGTGCGTGGTTTGCAATTTTATTTTCGACTGGTCCTACGACGGCATGTATTATCATAAAGAAGCGATAATTGATTTAAAAGAGGGCTGGAACCCCTTTTACCAAAGCTCCCTTGACGCCACCGTTTTTGCTTCCTATCCAGACATGGACCTCTGGCTGGACAATTATCCGAAAGGTCTGTGGCTGTTCTCCGCCGTGATTTACAGCCTTACAAACCTTTTAGAGACCGCAAAAGCAGTCAATATCCTGTTTATCATCCCGGTATTCTCTGTGGCAGTTGACGTGATGAAAACTGTCTATCAAATGAACAGGCAAAAAAGCGTTATTTTTGGGTTGCTGTTTGCAATGAACCCTGTTTTTATTTGCCAGCTCTTCACCTCATATAACGACCTGGCAGTTGGAGCAATTGTCATTATTACCATGCTTTTAAGCATGAAAATCGTAAGTGAAAAGGCGAGCAATTACACCTATCTGCTTCTGGCTGCCGTTATTGCCGTTTCCTGCACAGTGAAATTCACCGCGCCGGTGCTGGCAGGAATTGTACTGATAATTTTCGGGATTTGGTATGCAATGAAACACCGCAGGGAACCAAAACATTTGGCAAAGCCTGTGGCTGTGGTTTTGGCGGCGTTTATTGCAGGCGTTTGCCTGTTGGGCTTCGATCCGTATATAAAGCATATAATGAACCATCAAAACCCGGTCTATCCCGTTTTGGGCGAAGGGGCTTATGACATTATGAACACAAACCCGCCCAAAGGGTTTGAAAATAAAAATGCGGTGGAAAAGCTGCTTACCTCTGTGTTTTCAAAAACGAACAATCTGCCGGAGGAAGCGCCGGAGCTAAAAATCCCTTTTACAATCCACAGCTCTGAGTGGATTCATTTAAGCAATGCCGATATTCGTGTCGGCGGGTTTGGCGTTTTGTTCAGCGGTATTTTTCTTTTAAGCCTCGTAATTTTTTTCGTTGCTTTGTGCCATAATAAGAAAATACGCATGGAAACTGCCGCCGCTTTTGCCGCCATTTTTCTTCTGCTTCTATTTTTCCCGGAATCTTGGTGGGCCAGGTATGCAAGTTATGCCTACTACCTTCCTGTATTTATTTTAGCCGAAGCAGCCAATTTGCGAAAAACAAAGGTTTTCAGTGGTGTAACTATCTGTTTGATTGCCTTAAACAGTCTTTTTTTTGCGGGGTGTGTTTTAAAAACAGGCGTGGAAGTGACGCATCAGCTTAAGGTTAAACTGGAAGAAATTAAGTCGCACCAAAAAACGGTTATAGTCAGGGTCAACGATTTTCCCACACACAGAAAGCTGTTTGAAGAATTTGGAATTGATTATGAGGTTTCTCATACTTCCTTAGACGATCCTATGATTTTTTACCGGAACACAAAATATAAATTCCGCTAAATTACCGAAAAATAAAAAAACTATTGACAAATTCCCCCGAAACTGTTATAATAATTTCGTTGTTCAGCGTATGAGGAGAGGTGTCCGAGCGGTTTAAGGAGCTGGTCTTGAAAACCAGTGATGCGCAAGCACCGAGAGTTCGAATCTCTCCCTCTCCGCCATAAGTTTATATTGTTTTCAATTTCAGTTTGGAGATGTACTCAAGTTGGCTGAAGAGGCGCCCCTGCTAAGGGTGTAGGTCGGGTAACCGGCGCGAGAGTTC
>NZ_JAXUNN010000026.1:0-19965 GCF_037235575.1 Congzhengia sp.
AAATCGGAAATAATTGTTCAATAGGACAAGGAACCGTAATATATGCTTCGGCTCGGGGGGGGGGGGTAACTATTGGCAACAACACGCATATTGCGGCACAATGTTACATAATTGATATGGATCACGGTCTTCAAGTCAACACGTTAATTGATAAGCAACACAATTCTGTAGATGCGATTAGTATTGGTAATGATGTTTGGATTGCGGCAGGAGCTAAAATATTAAAAGGATCGATTTTAAATGATCATTCCGTTATTGGAGCCAATGCTGTAGTAAAAGGTATTATGGAAGAAAACGCAATAGCTGTAGGTATTCCTGCACGTATAATTAAATTTAGAAAATAAAAACACATCATTTTGGAGGTACAAAAAATGCCTCTTTTCTACTAGTCCTGGCAGAGTATACGTGTGATATTTTTAACTGGGATTGATAAACTGCAAAAAGAGTGTTATAATATAGAAAAGGATTTGCTTATGGAGGAAGACAGATGAGTACATTTAAAGATAAAACCCTGTTAATTACCGGCGGAACAGGTTCTTTTGGTAATGCCGTTTTAAATGGCTTTTTAAATTCAGATATTGGAGAAATCCGTATTTTCTCCCGCGATGAAAAAAAACAAGATGATATGCGTCACGAGTTTCAGGCAAAAATGCCGGAGGTAGCAAACAAAATTAGATTTTATCTTGGGGATATTCGAGATGTTGCATCAGTTAAAAATGCAATGCATGGTGTAGATTACATATTTCATGCAGCAGCCCTAAAACAAGTGCCCTCGTGCGAGTTTTTTCCGATTGAGGCGGTTAAGACAAATGTATTAGGTACTGAAAATGTTCTAAATGCGGCGATTGACGAAGGGGTTAAGTCTGTTATTTGTTTATCTACAGATAAGGCTGCTTATCCAGTGAATGCTATGGGAACCAGCAAGGCTATGATGGAGAAGGTAATTGTCGCGAAAAGCCGAACCGTATCTCCGGAACGCACAAAAATTTGCTGCACACGTTATGGCAACGTAATGTGCTCCCGCGGTTCCGTTATTCCGCTTTGGATTGAACAAATAAAAGCCGGCATCCCTATTACCATTACTGAACCGAAGATGACACGGTTTATTATGTCTCTGGAGGAAGCAGTCGATCTCGTAATTTTTGCTTTTGAAAATGGGACAAGCGGCGATATATTGGTTCAGAAAGCTCCTGCCTGTACCATTGAAACCCTGGCAAAAGCTGTCGTTGAGCTTTTTAATCCGGAACACGAAATTAAAGTGATCGGCATTCGCCACGGCGAGAAGATGTATGAAACCCTGCTTACCAATGAAGAATGTGCTAATGCCATTGATCTTGGTACGTTTTACCGCGTACCGTGTGATAAAAGAGATTTAAATTATGATAAATATTTTAAAGAGGGCGATAAATTAAGAAATCCATTAACAGAGTTTAATAGCAACAATACGGAATTGTTGAGTGTAGAGCAGGTAAAAGAAAAGCTGCTTAGTTTAAAATATATGAAAGACGAACTCGAAGCTTGGAACAACAGATAGGAGAATGGGCCGATGAATATATTGATAACCGGTGCAGCAGGGTTCGCAGGAAAAAATTTAGTTGCGGCGTTAAAAAATATTCAACAAAAGAAAGACCGCACACATTCTGAACTTGTGATTGACGAAATTTATGAATATGACATTCATACAGAAGCAACCTTGCTGAATACCTACTGTGAGAAAGCAGACTTTATATTTCACTTTGCAGGCGTAAACAGACCGCAGAATAACGACGAATTTATGGCAGGCAACTTTGGATTTGCGGAAACATTGATTAATCTTCTGAAAAAGCATCAGAATACATGCCCTGTTGTGTTGTCTTCATCCATTCAGGCAACATTAATTGGACGTTATGCCAATTCTGATTATGGCAAATCCAAGCTGGCTGGTGAAGAACTATTTTTTCAATATGGTGAAGAAACTGGCGCTAAGGTTCTGGTCTATCGTTTTCCGAATCTTTTTGGAAAGTGGTGCAGACCAAATTATAATTCTGCTGTGGCAACTTTCTGTAATAACATTGCTAACGATTTACCCGTTCAGGTAAATGACCGGAATACTGAATTGGAGCTTCTATACATTGACGATTTGGTAGAAGAGATGCTGGCGGCTTTAAAAGGCAGGGAGCATCATTGCGGGTTTGATGGAGTGCGTGCAATTGGGCAAGATAACGGAAAATATTGTTATGCGCCGACTACGCATCATGTAACGTTAGGTGAGATTGTGGATTTGTTAAATTCTTTTAAAAACCAACCACAGACCTTAGTTATGCCCGAAATTCCACACAATTCCTTTGCAAAGAAATTGTATTCTACATATTTATCCTATTTACCGAAGGAAAAGGTTGCGTTTCCGCTGAAAATGAATGTGGATCATCGGGGAAGCTTTACAGAGTTATTAAAAACAGATAATTGCGGGCAGTTTTCGGTAAACATCAGCAAACCTGGAATTACAAAAGGACAGCATTGGCATCATTCTAAATGGGAATTTTTTATTGTTGTGAGCGGACACGGATTGATTCAGGAAAGAATGATTGGTTCTGATGAAGTATTGGAATTTGAAGTGACAGGAGATAAAATAGAAGCAGTTCAAATGCTTCCGGGGTATACGCACAATATTATTAATTTGTCAGATACACAAGATTTAGTAACAGTGATGTGGGCGAATGAACAATTTGACAACAATAAGCCGGATACATTTTTTGAAGAAGTGTAGAAAATGGTGAAAGGACAATTAAAATGTTGAAGTTAATGACGATTGTGGGAACACGTCCTGAAATTATCAGGTTATCTGCGGTCATAAAAAAGTGTGACAAATATTTTGAGCAGATATTGGTTCATACGGGACAGAATTATGACTATGAGCTGAATCAAATCTTTTTTGATGATTTAGGCCTGCGTGCTCCTGATTTTTATTTGAATGCAGTTGGCACTGATTTGGGGGAAACCATCGGTAATATTATTGCGAAAGCCTATGCATTAATGGTGAAGCAAAAGCCGGATGCGCTGTTAATTTTAGGTGATACGAATTCATGTCTTTCCGCTATAGCGGCAAAAAGACTGCATATACCTATATTTCATATGGAAGCAGGGAACCGTTGTAAGGACGAATGCTTGCCAGAAGAAACAAATCGGCGAATTGTTGACATTATTTCTGATGTTAACCTTGCATACTCAGAGCATGCGAGACGGTATCTTGCTGAATGCGGCTTACCAAAAGAAAGGACCTATGTTACAGGTTCGCCAATGGCAGAAGTTTTGCATAATAATCTGGAAAAAATCAAATCAAGCGATGTGCTTTCGAGATTAGGTTTGAAGAAAGGCAACTATATACTCCTTTCGGCCCATCGAGAGGAAAATATTGATACAGAGGAAAATTTCTTTCATTTGATGAATGCGGTCAATGCAATGGCAGAAAAATATAATATGCCGATTCTTTATTCATGCCATCCTAGAAGTGCAAAATATATTGAAAAAAGAAATTTTAAATTTCATAAGAATGTTATTCAAAACAAGCCTTTGGGATTTCATGAATATAACAATTTGCAGATGAACGCATTTGCAGTTGTATCAGACAGCGGAACACTGCCGGAAGAAAGCAGCTTTTTTCTGTCGATTGGAAGCCCTTTTCCTGCTGTGTGCATTCGTACAAGCACAGAGCGGCCCGAAGCCCTTGACAAGGGTAATTTTGTATTGGCTGGAATTACAACCGAACAGGTTTTGCAAGCAGTTCATACTGCTGTGGAAATGAATAAAAATGGCGATTTTGGCATACCTGTGCCGGATTATACCGACGAAAATGTTTCAACGAAGGTTGTAAAACTAATTCAAAGCTACACAGGTGTTGTAAATAAAATGGTTTGGAGAAAGTACTAACACATGCTAACAAAGAACCCCGCATATTTTGCTCTGCAGGGTTCTTTTGTTACGGATGACTTTTGACGCGTGCAAAATCCAACGGTTATTCCGAAGAAAAATAAATACAGACTATTGCACAACCTTTTGAATTTTAAATTTTTGGCTTAGTAGTGCCCAATTTTGTGAAAACGGCCGCATCACATTCCAATATCCACCGCCCCGCAGAGCAAACTCAGAAATTAGGTTAAATTTTCCTAAAATACTACGTACGTCTTCAAACCACACGATGTGTTTGCTTCTGTCTCTTGCGTAATATTCAAAAAAAGGCGATTGGGCAGTTTCGTCAAATTGAATGGTTGCGCCGTTTTCTGCCGCAATGCGAATCGCTTCTTCATTTCCTATGCTGGTAGCACGGGTAACGCCCTTTTCATAAGGCAGCTTCCAGTCATATCCATAATTCGGAATTCCCAGCATAATTTTATTGGATGGAATTTGCGAAACAGCATAGGTTACCACCTGCCGCACGTTATTGAGAGGGGCCACAGCAAGCGGCGGGCCGTAAGTATATCCCCACTCATATGTCATAATCAGCACGGTGTCTGCTATGGCACCCAGTCTGGCATAGTCGTGTGCTTCATATAAAAGCCCCTCCTGGTTTGATGATGTTTTCGGCGCCAGGTCGACATTAACGCGATAACCGCTTTGATGCATTCTTTCAGTGGTGTTTCTAACAAAATCAATGAACGCTTCGCCGTCCTCAGGATTTACATATTCAAAATCAATATCCAGTCCAAGATAGCCCTTTTCATCCATTACCGCAATCATATTGTTAATCACCTTGTTTTGAAGCTGTAAATCATTGAACAAAAGGCTTGCCTTTTCACCGCTGAAATTACCGTCTTCAGTGATGGAGGAAATTAGCATAATAGGCGCCGTTTTATATTGATAGGCAAGATTTATGAGCGGTTGGTCGTTAATGGGAATAAGTTCCCCTGTTTCTGTAAATCCATAGCTAAACAGCGTCAGATCCGTAAGGTAGGGAAGTGCTCTGGTGAGAATTTCCCGGTCAATATATGGATATGCATAACCGTTAATATAAACGCTTCGCTCATTGCCGCCTTGAAAGCGAATTGTAATCTGTTGCCCAACGCGTAGCTGGCGGTTTTGAATTAAATTTGGGTTTTTTTGAAGAAGTTCCATTTCTGTTGTGTTGTATACTGAGGCTATTGAGGCAAGTGTATCCCCTCTGCGCACGGTATGTATGATTTCAGGCACCAAAATGATAAGCGCCTGACCTTCAACTAAAAAGGGTTGTGCATTTAAACCGTTGTCCAAAATGATGCGCTGCGTGGAAACGCCGTAGCGGTTGGCAATACTCCATAAAGTATCTCCTCGCTGAACGACATGAATATACATTTTGTCATCTCCATTCATATTAAAAATTGATGTTTCTACTACTATCATATGTTCTTTTACGAAATCGTGAAACCAAGAATAAAAAATAGCATAAAATTTGCAAATTACTATTGACAACCAATTATATATATGCTATAATAACTTTGTTGTGAATAGCGCGGGGTGGAGCAGTCTGGTAGCTCGTCGGGCTCATAACCCGAAGGTCGTTGGTTCAAATCCGGCCCCCGCAACCAATTCAGAAAGCCTGTAACCTTAACGGGTTACAGGCTTTTGTGGCCCGTTGGTCAAGCGGTTAAGACACCGCCCTTTCACGGCGGTAACACGAGTTCGATTCTCGTACGGGTCACCATTTGGGCCTTTAGCTCAGCTGGTTAGAGCAACCGGCTCATAACCGGTAGGTCCCGGGTTCGAGTCCCTGAAGGCCCACCAAGAAAACGACTTGCCGTGGGGCAGGTCGTTTTCAGTTAAATTTTTTATAAAGTAAATGGGGCATTAGCGCAGCTGGGAGCGCACAACACTGGCAGTGTTGGGGTCAGGGGTTCGAATCCCCTATGCTCCACCAAGACAATATAAATATGATACAATATACATATATTATTGAATCTATCAATCAAATTTATGGTTTATACACCTTTTTAAGCGTACCCTTCCGCAGTATGTATATAAGTACATAAACCCCATTGCGGCAATCTCCGGATGATTGATAAACCGTTTTTAGCATTGGAGGGATAAAGTGTGTCAGCCGTATATGGAACAATAACCATTATTGCATTTATTCTAATCGGTATATGCCTTTTAGTTGATAAAAACAAAGAACGGTATTTGCTGTTGCTGTTCATATCAATTTTCTTGGCAAATTTGGGGTATTTTTTAATATCCATCGCGCCAAGCCTGAACTTTGCCCTAAATGCCAATCGTCTTTCCTATTTAGGGCAAGTCTTTTTGCCTTATTTTCTATTGATGATGTTATTGACTATTTGCAAAATAGACCGTCCAAAATGGCTGAACCCTATACTAATTACAATCAGTATTGTGGTTTTGTTTATTGCTGCAAGCCCTGGAATCCTTCCTATCTACTATAAAACCGTTGAAATTGATCAATCAGAAGGTTTTACAAAAATTGTAAGAGAATACGGGATATTACATAAAACATACCTTGTTTATCTTATTTCCTATATGATCGCGCAACTATCTGTTGTTATTTATGCAATATGCAAAAAGAGAATTATTTCCTATTTGCACGCAGTATTCTTGCTTTCGGCAACCCTTTGCAACACTGTAATATGGCTTGTAGAAAAATTTATTTCGCGTAATTTTGAATTACTTTCTGTGTCCTACATTATAACCGAACTGTTTATACTTTTGGTTTACGGAATCGTACAACAGTATGAAGCACTGAAACTTGAAAAGGAACACCTTGCCATGTTTGACAGTATGACGGGGCTACTGAACAGTGGTACCGTGCAGAATAAAATAAACGATATACTCGCTTCTGACAAAGGATTAGGAAGCGCAATGCTGGTTATAGATGTAGATAATCTTAAAACAATTAATGACAGTTTTGGGCATCAAGCCGGAACAACTGCTATCTGTTTAGTTTCAAATAGCCTTAAAAAGATGTTCCAAGCAACAGATATTTTAGGTAGATATGGCGGGGATGAATTTGTCGTATTTCTGAAAGGATTTGATGGGGGACGGGAACAGCTTGAGAAAAAATTGCATAGCGTACTTCGGGAAATATCTTCCCAAAAGATTATAGAACAGAATGACTTGAAGGTAAGCTGTACAATTGGCGCAGCTTTTGCAACAGCGGAAACTAAGGGGTTTGAAACACTCTTTATGAGAGCGGATAAAGCGCTCTATCAAGCCAAGCAAAGCGGTAAAAATACCTATCTTTTCTACGAATAATTTGAATTCTATCAAAAGAGTGTAACATTGAAGCACACTCTTAAATGTGGCAGGCCTTTTTGGCCTGTCTTTTTCACAATGTATATTTTGAACTAACAATGTTAAGGAGGATAAAAATGATTTATCGAAATTTTCAGGGAGAAAGTCTGTCCATGCTTGGATTTGGAGCCATGCGCCTGCCAACCGTGAACGGGATTGAAGCAAACATTGATGAGATCTTGGCCCAAAAGATGGTAGACGAGGCCATTGCTAACGGCGTGAACTATTTCGATACCGCATGGGGATATCACGACGGGAATTCCGAATGGTTCATGGGAAAGGCGTTGAAAAAGTATAACCGAAGTTCGTTTTTTCTTGCAACAAAATTTCCAGGATATGACCTGTCTTCATTTGGCCGGCATGAGGAAATTTTTGAAAAACAGCTTGAAAAGTGTCAGGTTTCCTACTTTGATTTTTATCTTTTCCACAATGTTTGCGAGCTGAACATTGACGCATACTTGGATAACGATACATATAAAACATACGATTATTTAATGGAGCAAAAAAGAAACGGGCGAATTCGCCACCTTGGATTTTCTGCACACGGCACACTGGAAACAATGAAACGTTTTCTTGAGGCCTATGGAAGCGACATGGAATTTTGCCAAATTCAATTAAATTTCCTTGACTGGGAATTTCAAAATGCAAAGGAAAAAGTCGATCTACTGAATGAATATCATATTCCGATTTGGGTAATGGAACCGTTGCGCGGTGGAAAGCTTGCGCGGCTGTCTGAGGAGCAGGAAAACATGCTACAAGCACTTCGACCGGAAGCAAAAATTCCGTCTTGGGCGTTCCGGTTTTTACAGACGATTCCGGAGGTTACAATGATTCTTTCCGGTATGTCTGACGAAGCCCAGCTTTTGGATAATATTCAAACATTTGAAACGGAGCAGCCGTTATCCGAGGCCGAATTAAAGGTGTTGTTTCAAATCGCAGACGAAATGACAGGCAAAACTACTGTTCCATGCACCGCATGCCGCTATTGCACCAGCCATTGCCCGCAGGGACTGGATATTCCATATTTGCTGGAGCTTTATAATGAGCATACATTTACAAAAGATTTTGCTTTCATTGCGCCTATGGCACTTCAGGCGTTAACGCCCGACAAGCAGCCCAGGGCTTGTATTGGCTGCAGGAGCTGTGAAGCAGTTTGTCCGCAGAAGATTAAAATTTCGGAGATTTTATCTGATTTTAACCATAAAGTGAATTAAGAAAGGCTGGTAGCCGGCATGTCCTACTTGTTTATGAAAGCAGAAGATATTATTCATATAAAAGAAAAATTAAATGGTAATTCGGAGCTGCAGCAGACTTTGAAAAATAAAGCAGATACGCTTATGCAAACGCCGCCTTTAAGCGTTACCTTTCATAAAAGCCCTGCCGCAAGCGGAAATTCTCACGATTACTTCAGTGAAGGCCCTTATTGGTGGCCGGATGAAAAAAATCCGGGAGGGCCATATATTCGGAGAGACGGAGAGGTAAACCCGAATAGGTTTAACCATCATTTTGAGGATATGCAAACGCTGAGTGATGTTATTGCTGGTTTGGCCCAGGCAGGCTTGTTTTTAGAAAGTGATGAGTATATGCAAAAGGCGGTATCGCTGGCTGAAATTTGGTTTGTGAATAAAGCAACAAAAATGTCACCCCATTTGGAGTATGGTCAGGCTGTGCGCGGCATTTGTGACGGGCGAAGCATAGGCATTATCGATACTGCACAGTTGATTAAAGTTGTTGCAGGACTAAATCTCATTGAGCAAACCGGAAAATTCACAGAACAAATAGAATTGGTGAAAGACTGGTTCCGCGATTATGTTTACTGGATGAATCACAGCGAAAAAGGACTTGAAGAGAAGAACTATTTTAACAACCATGCCAACTGGTGGAATACACAGGCTGCGGTGTTCAGTGCCTTTGCGGGTGATGATGCACTTATGAACGAATGTTTTGAAAAATATCGAAATGACGTCATTCCAAATCAGACAAACAACGAAGGTGCGTTCAGCGACGAACTGACACGGACAATTTCCTACTTTTATACGCTTTTTAATCTCGAAGCATGTGCAATTATCTGCGAACTGGCGTATCACAAGGGCGTGGATTTATGGAACTTTATAACCAAAGAGGGGAAAGGGATAAAAAAAAGTATTTCGTTTTTTAAACCCTATTATATTAATCCGTTTCTATGGCCTCATCAACAGCTTAACGCACACAAAGGTGTTATGCGCGAATGGCTGCCCATGCGTCTTGCTGCGCTGCACTTTTGCGACGCGGAGCTTCGCAGGGCGAATCAATTCCGGCGGAAAGACATGAAACCATTTACCGCAACCTGTAATTTGGGATTGTTGGATTTAATTCAAGAATAAAAAAAGCGGCTTTAGCCGCTTTTTTGTTATCTTGCAAATTCTGCAATATCCTCCGGTTTTAATTCTAACAGGCAGGCAATCACATAGTTTTTAAAAAAAACATCGTGTCCCGTGCTTCTGTGAGAATCGGAACCGAACACAAATTTGCAGCCGGCAGATTTTGCAATGCTCAGCATATGAAGCATGGGGTCAGTTCGAATTTCTCCTATCGATTTACCTGCAAACGCCCCGGCATTAATTTCAACTGCAATGTTTTTCTCTTTGGCAGCGCAAAAACAGTCGGAAAACTCCTGATTGGTGATCAGACGGACTAACTCCCGATTGTCATAGGGGCAGGCTACCGCACAAAAGGGGTGTGGAATGGTGGTGACATATTTGCTTACAGGGGATTCAACTATGTTATAAAACCGTTCCAGCATAAATTCTGCATGCTTCCGGTGGGGTTCATAACAATCTTTGGGCATAGTGAGATGTGTGTGTGACTGCGGCACAATTAAAAAGTCAAGCTGTTCGGCAACTTCTTCGCTGACAGCCACCGTTCCGTTTTTATCACATTCTGTTTCGCAGCCAAAAAGAATTTCAATGCCGCCGGCATTCAGTGCCTTGACCTCCTCCTTAATTTGCGAAATATGCTCATAGGTCAGCTTTCGATAGTCCGGAATTGTGCATTCCACAGCGCTGTCCCACATATGGTCGGCAAAACCAATTTTTTTCAGGCCCAGCTCGTGAGCTTTTTGTATGTAGTGTTCAGCTGTGGCCGTAGCGTCGGCACAGGGGGAATAGTGTGTGTGGATATGCATATCATGGTCGATAAACATTTAAAAACCTCCTTTTTTTAAACCAAGCGGTTGCGGTGCTCACCACTATAAAACGCTTTGATGTTGAGTACAATTTCATTGAGGCAGCGCTGCCGGGCTTCCAATGCGCCCCAGGCCATGTGGGGTGTAAGACAAACGTTTGGGAGATCAAGCAGGGCAGTGTATGGATGGTTTTCAGGAAACGGTTCCGCCGAATATACGTCAATTCCCAATCCACCGATTTTTTTGTCTAAAATTGCTTTTGCCAAGGCTGTCTCGTCTGCTATGGCTCCCCTTGACACGTTGATGAAGATGGCATTTCGCTTCATGGACGCAATTCTTTCTTCATTGATTAACCCTCGTGTATCCTTGCTCAGCGGCAAATGGACGGATATAATATCTGCGTTTTGCAATAAATAATCAAGGGCGCAGCAGGGATAGTCTTCGTCCGGGGTACGTTTAAAGCCAATTACGCGACAGCCCATGGCCTCTGCTGTGCGCGCCACCTGTTTTCCGATGTTTCCCAGGCCGACAACGCCCCAAGCCTTACCGAACAGCTCGTGATAAACGGGGGTAAGCCGGTTTGCAACACCGCTTTTTGAATACTGCCCACAATCTACAAATGCGCTATATTCCGGCAGATGGGTGTAAAGCGACAAAGCCATTGCAAGCGTTACCTGTGCAACGCTGTGTGTGGAATAGCCAACCACATTGCACACAGCAATACCGTGCGCTTTGCAATATGCCAAATCAATGTTGTCATAACCTGTGGCGGCAACACAAATTAGTTTTAGGTAACGAGCATTTTTTAAATTTTGTTCGTTTATTTTTATTTTGTTAATCACGATCACGTCGCTGTCTGCAATGTGTTCTGCAACCTCATGGGGCAATGTGTTTTGGAACACAACGATATCGCCAAATTCTTTCAGCAAATCGAAGTTTAAGTCGCTGCCCAGAGTTTCGGCATCGAGCAATGTAAGTTTCATTTCCGTCACTCCTTAAATTAACTGCTGCTCATTAATAATCAGCTTAAATTCCAGTCCCAGCTTTTCCGCTGCCTTGCGGCAAAGAATCATTCTGTCCATAAAAATCTCAAAATAGTCCATAATAGAACCAAAGTGATTATCTAAAAACAATTTAAGCTTAATAATTGTTTTTTCCTCGTTGATTTTCACAACGGATTTTTTCACAGAGTAGTTTACCCTGTCGTGAATATCGAAGGAGGTAAAATCCTGGTTTCTTACGCGGCTTCTGCGCACGTCGGTCTTGTCGCCCAATATCAGCGCAGCGGCAATGTGGTTTACGGCAACGCCGGTACCCTCATCGTGATTTCCAATTGCAGTTGCAATCAGTGCAATATCTTCCGCCGGCATTTGCATTTTATCCAGAATTCGGAATGCTAAAATTGCGCCGCTCTGAGAGTGTTCAATTCTGTTTACCAAATTTCCAATGTCGTGAAGATAGGCGGCAATCTGCACAAGCTCTACGTCGTGAGCAGGGTAGCCCAGAGTTTCTAAAATATATTTCGACGTGTTTGCTACGGTTGTAACATGGGCAAAACTATGCTCGGTAAAGCCCAACGCAACCAGCGATTTGTCCGCTTGGGCGATATATGTCCGAACGGCTTCGTTGTTTTTAATATCTTCAAATGTAATCATATTGTTTTCTCCTTAACGAAACGATCTTAATTTAAGTCATTATATCAGAATTGCGCTAAAAAATCAAATAAATAATAAAAATAAAAGGGCAAACAATGCCCTTTTATTTTTATTATTTCAACTGAAACTATTCCACATGTGTTCCCTCAATAGAAAATAGAACCCATTCGGCAATATTTGTTGCATGGTCGCCGATACGCTCAAAATATTTTGCAACCATTAAAAGGTCAACAGCGCCGTTGCAAACGGAAACATCCGTTCGCATAATTTCAATTAAATCAGATTTAACCTTTTCAAACAACGCGTCTACAATGTCGTCGTCATCAATCACCTTTTGCGCCAGCTGAATGTCTTTTTTTACAAAGGCCTTAATGCTTTCGTTCACCATTTGAATGGTTTCTTTTTCCATTTGGCTGATGTGTTCTAAATTGCTGACGGCGAGCAATTCAGAATCCATCATGGTAATTTCAGAAATATCCGAGGCCATGTCGCCAATGCGCTCCATGTCCGTTATCATCTTTAAAGCGGAGGAAACCTTTCTTAAATCTGTTGCCACAGGTTGCTGATGCAGCAGCAGACGCAGACAAATCGCCTCAATGTCCTTTTCCTTCTGGTCAATTTCCGAATCGAACGCTATGGCCTGCTGTGCCAAGTCTTTATCGTTTTTGCGCAGCGCGTCAACCGCGCTTGTAATCGCTTTTTCTACTAAAAATCCCATTTCTGTCAGTTCGTTGTTTAAAATTTCTAACTGCTCGTCAAATTTAATGCGCATTAACCAAACCTCCCTGAAATATAGTCTTCTGTCCGTTTGTCGGTTGGTGCGGAGAAGATATTGTCTGTGGTATCAAATTCCACAATTTCACCCACCAAAAAAAACGCGGTGTAGTCGGATACGCGGGCGGCCTGCTGCATATTGTGCGTTACAATTACTATGGTGTAGTTCTTCTTTAAATCTTCCATTAAATCCTCAATTTTTGAGGTGGATACGGGGTCTAAGGCAGAGGTTGGTTCGTCCATAAGCAGAACCTCAGGATAAACAGCCAGCGCCCGGGCAATGCAAAGCCGCTGCTGCTGCCCGCCGGAGAGGCCTAAGGCAGATTTTTTCAGCCGGTCTTTTACCTCGTCGAAAATGGCGGCGCCTCGCAGACTTTCTTCCACAATTTTGTCAAGCTCGTGTTTGTTTTTAATGCCGTGAATACGCGGGCCATAGGCAATGTTGTCATAAATGCTCATCGGAAATGGATTCGGCTGTTGAAACACCATGCCAACACGCTTTCTTAAAACCGTTGTGTCTACTTTCGGGTCGTAAATATTTTCGCCGTCTAACCGAACTTCGCCTGTTATTTTTACGCTGTCAATTAAATCATTCATGCGGTTCAGCGTCTTTAAAAAGGTCGATTTTCCGCAGCCGGAAGGGCCAATCAGAGCGGAGATGGAATTGGCCTGAAGGCTTATGTTTACGTCTTTTAACGCATGGTTGTCGCCGTAAAACAGATTTAAGTTTTTTGCATCAATCTTACCCATTGTTCATTCTCCTTGTAATGTCGTTCTTTTTGGTAACGGCGTGGGTTAAAAAGTTAATTAACAGCACGATAATTACCAATACGGCTGCAATTCCAAACGCAATGTCATATTCACCCTTTGACATACTTAAGTAAAGCTCAATTGTAAGGGTTCCGCCGGATTCAAATATTTTTGAAAAGACAGAGCGGGGAAGCAGATATCCGGAACCTGCAGTAAACAGGAGCGCCGCCGATTCGCCCACAATTCTGCCGATTGCCAGAATTACCCCTGTGATAATTCCAGAACTTGCACAGGGAAGCAGAATGGTACGAATCATATGCCATTTTTCCGAACCCAGCCCCAAAGCGCCGCTGCGCCAGGAGGCAGGAACGGTTTTTAAGGCCTCTTGGGTGTTTCGGGTAATCAGCGGCAATACCATGAGCGTTAGCGTCAGTGAGCCGGTTAAAATGGAATATTCCAGGCCCAGCGTATTTCCGAAAAACACCATGCCGAACAGTCCAAAAATGATGGAGGGAATGCCTGCCAGGGTCTCTGTTGTAAACTCAATTATTCTCACAAATTTTCCCGGTTTGGCATATTCATTTAAATAAATAGCCGAACCAATGCCAATGGGCGTTGCGATGATGAGAGTTATTACAATGATATAAAGGGTGTTTATAATGTTCCCGGCAATTCCTTCCGTTTCTTCCAGTGCACTTCGAACTGTGGTGAGAAACTGCCAGTTTACCACAGGAAGCCCCTTAACAAAGACGTAAATGATAATGCCTGCCAGCAAACACACAGAAAATGCAGCGGAAAGGTAAATAAAAAAATATAATATTTTATCTGATACACGTTTTCTTCTTTTTGTGAGAGAGTTATCCATTTTTTAAATCCCCTCTCTTTAAAAATTTGGTTAGTCCGAGATTTATCAGGCTGATAAACAGAAACAGAACCAGACCGATTGTGAACAGCACCTGCCTGTGCGTGCCTTCTGAATATCCCATTTCACTTACGATTGCCGTGGTTAAAAACCGGACGGAATTAAAGGGCAGAGGAAGATTAACAGAACCGCCAGAAACCAAGGTGATTGCCATAGCCTCGCCGATTGCACGGCCGATTCCTAAGACAACCGCGGTCATAATTCCCGATTTTGCAGCGGGGATTTGCACTTTAAAAATAGTTTGTATTTTGGAGGCGCCCAATCCAAGTGACGCTGATTTTAAATATCCCGGCACCGCCCGCAGGGAAGCCTCAGAAATATTAATAACGGTGGGCAAAATCATGATTGCCAGCACCAAAACTGCGGAAATCAGGTTTGCACCGCCGGTAAACTGGTGCGTTGTGCTGCCTTCAAACAGTTTCAGCTCCAGCTTATACATTAATGGATTTAAAATCATAATACCCAAAAGTCCGTAAATGACGGAAGGAATGCCTGCCAAAAGCTCAACCGCAGGCTTTACGACGGCAATGAGCTTTGGCGGGGCAACTTCTGACAAAAATACCGCAGTTAGAATTCCAATGGGAACGCCGATTAAGATTGCCGCAAAAGTTCCGACAATGGATGTAAGGATAATGTAAAGGATTCCAAAGGAGGGGTCGGCGGCCGTTGGTTTCCACACCGAGGAGAAGAGAATTTCGGTAATACCGACCTTTTGAAGGGCCGGAAGTCCATTTAAAATCATATATAACGTAATGGAGAATACGGCGCAGATTGCAACCAATGCACATGCGGTAAATATTATTTTTGCCGCATTCTCAATTACGGATTTTTTATTATTTTTGTTTATGATTGACGTTTGATTGCTCATTCTGCACCGGTCCTTATTTTACGGTGATTAAACCCACCTTTTGAATAATTTTCTGGCCAGCATCGGATTCAATATAGTCAAACCATGCTTTTACCAGTTCGTTCTGCTGAGAAATTTCGCCTTTTGTCGCCATAATAAACGGTCTTGACAACAAATATTTGTCGTCTTTAATATTCTGTTCGGTAGGCTCTACACCATCAATTTTCAATGCAGTTACAGAGTCGTCTAAAACATCTAACGAAACATACCCAATAGCGCCGGGAGTTGAAGCAACCTTAGCCATCACTGCGCCGGTGCTGTCTAATTCGTTTGCATAGGCACATTCATTTTTCAGCTCAAGAATTTCCTCAAATGCGTCCCGCGTGCCGGAACCGGCTTCGCGTCCTACCACTACAATAGCGCCGCCGGACGCGCCAACATCGCTCCAATTTTTTGTTTCGCCTTTATAAATGCTGACGAGCTGGTCTTTTGTCAGTTCTTCCGCACTGCCTTTGTTAACAATGACCGCAATGCCGTCGATTGCCACAATGTTTTCTGCAATCCCTGCTGACTTTTCACTGTCCTTTAAAGCTCTTGAGGAATTGCCAATATTGGAAGAGCCAGAGGTTACGGCCTCAATTCCGGCAGAAGAACCAATAAATTCTGCTGTGACGGACACCTTGGGGTTTTCTGCCATAAAACTTTCTGAAAGTGCGTTGGCCAGTTTTTCCATTGAAGTGGAGCCTGCCATTTTGATTGTGCCGGAAAGCTTTGCTTCTGAATTTGTTCCAGCGGTGTTCGCTGCGGAATTGTCCCCGCCTTTATCTGTGCCGCAGCCGGAAAGAAGAGCCGCCATTAAAATACCTGAAATTAAAACTGCTAAAAATTTTTTTGTTTTCATAAATCATTTCTCCTTTTTATAAGTAGTTTGTGCAATCCTCTGTTTGACAATACCATTATCTTTAATTTTTGTAAAAACTGAAAGATAAAATATGTTAAAATAATGTAAAAGAAAAGAAGAAATTTTAATTTTATGAAAAATTTTGGCGTTTTGTAAAGTTTTAGTAAAAAATATTTCTTTTCTTTTTATTAAATGCACAAAATTACTTGCTTTTATTTTAAATTTTTGATACAATAAACTAAATTCAATTAATAAGAAAGGGAGAGATTTTATGGTACTTCATGTTAAAAAGAAATTTGCCATGCTATTATCTTTAATAATGGTTTTGGCAACCTGTTCCGTGCAGGTTAGCGCGGAAAGCACAGTTAGTGTCAAACAGGTAGACGCAGACACCAACTTTTCCCGAATTGAATTCACGACTACAACCGATGGGGAACCGGCAGGCGGAGTAACGATTTTGGCCGGAGAGGAATATTCGTTTACCTTTACGCCCCAGAAAACGGGCAGTTATTCTGCTTGGTTTTTAAGACCGCAGTCATTTCAAGTTGACAAAGGATCTAACACCATCGCCTTTTCTGTGGAAGATTCCGGCGGTGTGATTTACAATGTGCCAAGTTATAAAGCATTATATCACAGCCAGATGGCAGGCGTAAACCCAGTGCTTGAGCGGATCAATGGGGCTGCAGGCGCTTCCCCGAGAAATTTTGACCTAACTGCAGGTGTGGAGTATACTGTAAAAATCACGCCGTCGGCGGATTTGGCACCTTTATATTCTGTTGATTTCAGGTGTTTGAATCTTCCGATTAACGATAAAACAGCTATTTCTCCGGCAGATATTACGAACACGGGCATTACGGACAATGCTGCCATTGTCAGAATCCCTGCTTCCTTTGAGGGCGCAACTGCAATTGACTTTGAATATACACTTGTGGGCAATTATGCTGCAGCTGACCTTGCAAGAAAAGACTCGCAGTATCGGTCCATGCATCCGGGCACCAGTTGGGTGGAATATACGTTAGATGTGGAAACTCCAGGGGTTTATGCGATTACTACTTACACCGGAACATATGGTTTTTCCGGAACAAAAATTATTCAAAATCATTTTTCGTTAGACGGGGTTTTGATTACTTCCTTTTCAAAGGAAGTTGAACCGGCTGGACAAAAATTCTTTGAAACTACATCTCAGTTTTATTTAGGTGCTGGCATGCACACTCTGAGGATATCTACAGCAGGTTCAACTCAGGGGGCTTACATTGGTGCAATTAAGTTCGACTTGCAAACAGAAGCAAACAACATGTCTGTTTTAGATGTTTCAGACACCAGTGCGCCTGTCTTTGCTACGGAACCTTTTTTTGCCGGCAGCGCTGGAGCCATTAATGCAGACAAATATTGGACCATTAACAATGGCGAGTCTATTTCGCTCAAATTTAAAAGTGACGCTGTAAAGACTTTGGAACTGTATGCTAAGAAAATTGAAGTACCTGAAGGGGCATCCATTGAATATGTATTAGACGCGGAAGCTCCAGTGGAAACGCGACTGATGAAATATGGCACGATTTTTGAAGACATGGAAATTACAGAAGGCGAGCATACGCTGACCATTACCTCGAAAACTGATGGTGTTAAAATAAGCACACTGTCTTTTCGCGAAAAATTAACACAGAATCCTGCTATTACCGACATTGCTTCAAAGGGAGACACTGCAATTGATCTGTTTTCTTATACGTCAAGTTCCGGAGATGTCTGCGCAGCAAATGAGGGGAAATCCCTGGGATTTGGAGCAGGGAGCGAAATTAAATATACCATTAATATTCAAAAAGACGGGCTTTATACGGTCTATATGAACTCATTAACCCCTCAGAGAGGTTTTGATATTTATGTAGATGACGGTTTGGAACCGCTGACAGGCTATATGCATAAATATATTGAAAGCAATGGCACAAACAGCAATAAAGAACCGCTTTACGATAATACCAATGTTTCGTACAATCGAGTAATTGACCGTCAATTAATTATGTATGGTGTGCAGCTTAATACAGGTGAACATACCTTTACCTTAAAGTTTAATAACGGTTATAAGAGCACATCAGCCACCACGCCGCCTGTTGAGATAACAGATGATGAGAATTTTATGAGTATTGTAAATCAGCTTTGGGTAAGCAGAATGGACCCGGAAGTTGGGAGCACTAATGAGGTGATCATCCGTGCTTGGGACGCTACAGCAGATGGCCCGAAAAACTCCGGATGGTCTTATATCAATCAGTTTGGACAGGGTGGAGAACAGATAATTGACGGAAAATCCTGCAGAAGTACCGTATTTATGGATGGTCTGGCATATACTTACACATTCATTGCGGAAAGTGACGGATATTACGATTTCAGCGCGTATATTAAGGACCACGCTGCAAGCGAAACTGTGCCCAATGCGTTTTATACGCTCAGTGTTGACGGCGGTGAAGCGGTAAATGTACCGGTGCCGTTCAGTGGCGGGTCAAGCTTTTTAAAGACTACAACAGAGAAAATTTATTTGACAGCTGGCAGTCACACCTTTAAAATTGTTGCAGAAAAGGCAAACATACCGGGTGTTAACAGGCTCTATTCCATTAGCCTGGCAAAATCGGGTGTAAATTCAGTTGTAGTAGACGAAACATCAAACATTGTGGCAGTTGACGCATATTTTGATGCACCGTACACTGGCACTGCTATGGTTGCACTGTATAACGACGCGAAAGAACTGGTAGGAATTTATCAGGGTACTGCTTCAAACGCCGATTCGATTACTGCTAATATTGCATATACGGGGGTGCCCACGATGGCAAAAGTGTTTATCTGGGGCGATTTAACAAACGTGAAACCGCTGGTAAAAAATATTGAAATTGCCAGCACAGATGAAAACTGGATTGTAAAATAAATATAAAGAAAAGACGGTGAACCAATTTATGGTTCACCGTCTTTTTTATGCGTTTGGAAAAAAAGTGGCCTAACTGCAATTTTCATGTTTCTTTTTAATAAAACAGCAGCAAGCTCACCGTTTTTAGTCTCTAAACAAGAAGCAAATATTACGATGCTTTTTCTCGCAATGCCCGACTGAGCCAAAAGTTCGTCTGAAATATAAACGGCATAACACTCCATATCGCCATAAATCGGAAAGGGGAAAGTTAGGATTCCATTAAAATTGTCGTTTCTGAAAATGATATCAGCGGAAACCAGCTTGTCTGAAAAGAGCGGAACCTGATAGACATCAAATTTGTCTTCTCTAAAATTTTGGTTGACAGGCTCCGGCGGCTTTTTTATGAGCGTCTCAATTGGAACGTCAAAAGCCTGTGCTATTTTTGACAGCACTTCGGTTCTAGGAACAGAAATTCCAGCAATGTAGTTACTAATTGCAGATTTTGATAACCCAAGCAAAGTAGCTAAATCTTTATTTTTTAAGTTGTTTTTATTCATCAGCCGTTTTAAATTGGATGAAAACACATTTTTGTCAAAATCGTTGGTAATGCTACCCATGATCACCGACCACCCCTGTTATGTTGTTTTCTGAAACGGCGCATTCTGGCAATACGTTGCTTTTCTTTTATGCGCCTTAAAAGAATAATTACAACAACTACGCCCAAAATGAGCAAAAACCAAATGTTCAGAATATAAGACAAAAATTGTTTTACATAGCTTCTTGAAACATTACGGCTTGCATACAGCTTTGCT
>NZ_JAXUNN010000027.1:0-15680 GCF_037235575.1 Congzhengia sp.
AACGGCGCCGCTTTGTACCATTACCCAGCAAATGCCGTCTAACACTTGTTCCCCGGCTTCATGAACAGGCTGTGTATAAGATGTGTAAACCGTTCCGTCCGCCTTTGCCTTTACTCGGTACAGCCGTCCGTTAGATACCACCGTGTCCGACTTTTGCACCTTCATGCCAGTAAACCAGTCCCGCCATGCCCCCGCTAAAATCCGGCAAAAATATCCGGTGGTGTTTTCCGCATTTAGGTCGTGACAATTTTCCACAACGCCGTTTTCAATCCAGCCCAGCTCCGGATTTCCTGTATCATAGTCATGAGCATTTAGCGCAATGGCATCGTCAAAGGTTTGAAACACACCGTTTCTTATGGTAAACCGCTTGCCGCATCCCAAATGCACGCCGTCCTTATCACCGCGGATTTTCACATCATCAACCAACACATCCCGAAAGGTACAAATGTGTATTCCGTATTGTTTTTCCCCTAAATCCATACAACGAAAGCCCGTAATTTTTAAATCTTTCACATAAAAAAAGCCAAGCTGCCCCCGCAGGCCAAACACCGCAAAATCCAGGCAGTCCACCCCATTCACCATAATTTGCAGATTTTCAATTGAAATGTGATGGTCATATTGCTTTTTCAACGCGCCTTTGTTTAAAATTACATGGGTAAAGCCCCCGCAGTCGTTCACCTTTTTAACATATACGCCGTTTCCGCAGATAAGCGACGTGTCAGACCCAATATAAACCGTTCCGGAAAGGGCATATTCCCCCGGACAGGAAACCACAATCGTCCCGCCCGAATCCAGCGCTGCCTGAAGCGCCTTTTGGTTCTCCTGTCCGTTGTTTTGAGGCAGAAAACCCAGCTCGTTTGCATCTGTAAACATTTTCATCTCTCCCTTCTCTTTTCACCATTTTATCAAATTTGAGCGAAAAGTCAACTTGTTTCGTTGACTTTTTCAGCCCATGATACTATAATTAAGACAAAGAGGTGTGAAAGATGAAAAAAATATTAATCGTAATTGATTTTCAAAACGATTTTGTTACAGGCAGTTTGGGCTTTTCAGGCGCGGAACTGTTAGACCGGCCGATAGCAGAAAAAATTCGGCAATATGGCAAAGGAAACGTATTCTACACGCTGGACACCCATGAAGAAACCTATTTGAACACACGCGAGGGCAAAAACCTGCCCGTGGTACATTGCATAAAAAACACCCATGGCTGGGAAGTTTTCGGCGAAACCGGCCGGGCTTTAAAGGATGTGGAGGCAGTCGGATTTTGCAAAAACTCTTTTGGGCTTGACATTTCAGACGATGTGTTTAAAAAACTTCCAAAAGAGGCAGACGAAATTGAGCTGGTTGGGCTGGTTTCAAACATCTGCGTCCTCAGCAATGCCGTGGTGTTTCAAACAAAATATCCGAATGCAGCCATCACAGTGGATGCTTCCCTTACAAAAAGCGCCGACCCAAAGCTGCATGAAGCAGCGTTAGACGTTTTGCAGGGACTGCAGGTAAATGTAATTAACAAATAAAATTATGCCGAGCTATTTTAAATAGGCAGACACGAAAGAGGAAACCAAATGACAGATTCAATTCAAAAAGCTTGGGACTATTTATGGAGCAATTTGTTTTATGAAAAAACAAGTCTGTTTTATGACTACCGGGTATCACAGGAAAAAGACGGATTAATCAGCACTCTCCCCTGCCCTGAGATGGTGCGCAGACAAATTCCCAATCCCTGTGGCTGGGGAATTGGCATGGAGGATTCCGTAATTAACAACGCAATGATGCTGGATACTGTTGTTTCAAGATATCTTGTTACGAAAGACCAGGCATTAAAACCATATGCCGATAAATTATTTGCAGGTTTAAAGCTATGCGCAACGGTATCTGAGCGCAGCGGCTTCATTGTTAGGAGTGTGTCGCCTTTTGACGGCGTGTCCCACTACATAAACAGCTCAAGGGACCAATATACTCATTGGATATACAGCGCCTATCGTTTTTATGATTCGGGACTTTCAGACCGTGAGCAGAAAGAAGATGTGAAAAACATCTTAGTTTCCGTTGCGAAACGAATGGAAGCAGATGTAACAGAGGAAAATGACTTTCAGCTTTTGCGGGAAGACGGAAAAATTGGTATTGTACAAAAAATGTGGGGACAGCTGGGAGCCCACGAATATCTGCGTCTGCCTATGTTTTATGCCGCAGCTTTCAAAATCAGCGGTGACGACCATTGGAAAAAGATGTACCTATCATATCGTGACGAAGCAACCGTTCATTCCGAAAAAATTGATTACGAAAAGATTGGCGGTGTTTATCCCGTGCTTCAAATGCAATATTCCCTTGCATTGCTGTTTGACGCCGAAGACGATGAAATTTATAAAAGTAAATATAGAAATCTTATGAAACGTGCATCTGCGCATTACCACAGACAAGCAGTTTTATATTCAAAGGAGCTGTGCAAGCCAGAGCACAAAAACGATTTTTGCTATCAATACCGGGACTGGCGCTACATGCCAGCAAAGTTTGACGGATATATCGGGCAGATGCCCTACTACAATCCAAACCAGTGCTCTTTAGAGGAAAATCAGTCATTTTATCCGGTGAGGAATGTAGGTGATGCTGCCGCCATCGGTGCTTTGTGCGGCGATGCGCCCGATGATGTGATAAGTTCGGTAACAAATCTGTGTGACCGGATTGATTTTGACAATCACTACTCCAGCGCTCCTTTAAATTTGATAAACGCATTTTGGTTATTAAAAGAAATAAAAAAAGGAGATATGAGAAAAAAATCTCAGGAAATTTTGCGTAAGTAACGGCAATAAATTTTTAATAATACATATAACCGTTAATTGATACTCACACAAAGGACACGCCTATAAAAAATAAGTTAAATAAACAAAAGTGCATACAATATATCATTCTCTATCACGGAAACATATATTGTATGCATGCTATTTTTGCTCGCGCCCCCTAAGGGGGCGCGAGAATTGTTTTAATGCTTTCAGGCAATTTTGCTTAAAGAGCAATCATAATCCCCCATTTGACAGGTGGTTAGGATTTAACGCAAACCGTTAATCGCCTTATCCAATTCATCCAAATCCTGACCCATTTTATTCCAGTCATTTTTGCCGCTGGAAGACTTAAATGCATCGTAAGCATCTAACACTTTTTGTATTTCTTCCGCCGCTTTTGTTGGATCCGGCGCGTTGTTCTGAGCCGGAGGGGTAACATCCTCCCCATTGGGCTGCGTCGGTTCGGTGGTTTGCGTCAGGTGGCTGGGGTTCAGCCCGTCAGAGGTTTTTAAAACCTCTGAAAGCGCTTCCTCCAACGTCGGCGCCATGGCCACCGCGTCTTTATATGCAACAATAATTCGTTTCACCTCAGGAAGCGACGCATTGTTCTGCGACGTGATATACACCGGTTCCACATAAAAAATGGAATTTTCGAAGGGAATTACCAAAAGGTTTCCTCTTATAACCGTTGAGCCGCCCTGACCCCACAGCGTCATCTCACGGGAAATGTCCGGGTCGTTGTCAATTTTATTTTCAATCTGCATCGGACCGTAAACCGTGTTGCTTTTTGGAATGCGGTAAAGCACCATTTCTCCATAGTGCTCCGGGCTGCTTCTCAGCATTAAAATTCCCACCATGTTATATTTATCGCCAAGCACGTAGGGAATGGTCAAAACCAGCTCCGGTTCTGTTTCGCCTTCAATGGTAAACATATTGAAATAGGGCGTAACCGTCACTTCATTGTTCTGATATTTCTCTGTAGACACGCGCCAAACGTCCGACTGGTCGTAGAACTGTCCTGCATCGTCTAAATGGTATCTCTGATATACTTTCGACTGCAGGGTAAACAGCCCCTCGGGCACGGTCAAATGGTTTTTAATTGCTTCCGGAATGGGTTCGTCTGCAAACAGCGACGGGTATATCTTTTTATAGGTGTTCACAATGGGGTCGTCCGGGTCAATGATGTAAAACTTAACATCGCCGGTGTAAGCGTCTACAATGGCCTTAACGGAGTTTCTGATATAGTTTACACCATTAAAGCTTTGGGAATAAGGATATTGGTCAGAGTAGGTATATCCGTCCACCACCCATTTAATTGCGCCGTTGTCATCTACCATAATGCACGGGTCACCCTCATATTGAAAGAACGGAGCAACCATTTTCACACGCTCTAAGATATTGCGGTTAATTAAAATTTTGCTGCTGTTGTCAATGTTTCCGGAGAAAAACATTTTATAGTCGCCGTAGTAGATGGAAAAAAGCAGCTTTTTAAAGAAGCTCATCTGCACGCCGGAATCGCCGTCGTAGGTATATTCAATGTCCTGATAGCCTTCCGAGTAGTCTAACTCCTTGTTGTTAGAGCCAACAATTACATAGTCGTTGGTGCTCTCGCCGTAATAAATCCGCGGCTGGGTAATTTCCGGCATACCGTTTGTAGATTTCGGCGGAATGTCCTTAATTACAAAAGCAGGCTGCCCGTCTTCGGTAATTTGGTTAAAGGGGCTGGCAGCCACGCCGAAGCCGTGGGTGTAGCGAAATTTCTCGTTTGTGTAAGACCGGGCGGATTCCTCTAAATTTTCCTTATTTAACTCGCGGGCAGACATAAACACGCCGGTTAAGTTCCCGTCAATATTATAAGGAACCACGTCAATGTCGTTAAACGTATAATATTTTCTTAAATATTGCAGCTGGTTATAGGCCGTTAAACTTGCGCCAAAATCAATCACGCGGGTGTTTAAAAGCTCGTCTTTATTTTCGCGGATTACATCGTTTGTCAGCTGCTTGTTAAAGTCGAACTGCACTTCGCGAATGTCGTTTAAGCCAAATGCCTTTTGTGTTGCCTCCATGTTATGCTTAATATACGGCGTTTGATGGTTCCGCTCGTCCGGTGCAACCACAAACTGCTGCGTCAAGACAGAAACAAGCAGCACTGCCAAATAAATTGCAGGCACAGCCGCCACAAATCCAATAGACGCTTTATACTTTTTCCGCCACAGGAAAAACACTGCAAACAACACTGCCGCCAAAATAATATACGGGGCAAACTGGTAATACTTCAGCCAGATATTCGTTTCAATAAAACCTGCGCCCACAATGTCGCCGTTTCCGCCAAACTTGCCGTACATCAATCCTTCCGCCGCCAAACGGTAGGAGAAAATCATGGTGATGTAGTAAAGAAGCACGTTTGCCAAAACGTGGGTCAGCGCTCCCCGCTGGGTTATAACCATTTCTTTCACGTTCCGAATGCCACTCATCATAAACACAGCAACATAAACCACCGCAACTAAAATGGCTTGAAGCAGGAACACACTCTTAAGCGATGTGACTATGGTGTTAAAAAACGGCCGAATAAAAACGTAATAACCAATGTCGCGTCCAAAAAGCGGATCTACAGTATTAAAATCTGTGTAATTTAACGCCGTTAACAGCTCTACATATGCGTTTTCTCCCATAATCCCGCCGAAAACAACGGAAAACACCAGAGCAAACAGAAAATAGGGCCATTTCTTTTCTAAAAATGAAACGTTGGTGTGCTTAATAAACGCAAGCCTGCGCAAAACAAACAGGTTGATGGTTGCCGCGATAAAGACAATTAAAAATCCAGATGCAGACACCGCCAAACGGCAGAAAAAGTTTTTCCAGAAGATGTCTGTATAGCCGCTTCCAACCTCGTTTACCTGCCAAATGTCCATTACAAAGTTTAAAATCCGTC
Source organism: Congzhengia sp. (assembly GCF_037235575.1). Classification (NCBI taxonomy): domain Bacteria; kingdom Bacillati; phylum Bacillota; class Clostridia; order Eubacteriales; family Oscillospiraceae; genus Congzhengia; species Congzhengia sp. Next base: position 5,713 of record NZ_JAXUNN010000027.1, read on the forward strand.
CGGCAAACAGAACCAGAAGAACCAGCGCGACAATTACAATGAGTAAAATCTTTTTCCCTCTTGTCATTTTGTCTTTGCCCTGTTTAAACTTTTCGGCCATATCTTTCGCACTGCCAAAGCCGTTAGGCCCGCCGCTTCCGTCGCTGCCGGCGCCGCCGAAGTTTCCAAAACCGCCAAAGCCGCCAAAACCGTTTTTCAAATCCATGAAATCACTCCTTCTTATGTTCTGCTATTCTTCATTTTCAGGAAACAGCGCTTTTGCAAACTCCTTAGGATCAAATTCCTGCAAATCGTCAATTCCTTCGCCCACGCCAATGAACTTAACGCCAATGTTTTGCTCCCGCGACAGCGCAATGATAACGCCGCCCTTTGCCGTCCCGTCCAGCTTGGTTAAAACTACGCCTGTAATGTGCGCCGCATTGGCAAATTCCTTTGCCTGAATCAGCGCATTCTGGCCTGTGGAGGCGTCTAACACCAAAAGTACCTCCGAGGCCGGCTTTCCTGTTTCCCGCTCAATCACCCGGGCGGTTTTTGCCAGCTCCTCCATCAGGTTTTTCTTGTTATGAAGCCTGCCTGCCGTGTCGCAGATTACAATATCCGCTCCCCTTGCCTTGGCGGCCTGAATCGCATCAAACACCACTGCCGACGGATCGGAGCCCTCCTTGTGCTTTACAATTTCAACCTCTGCCCGCTGGGCCCAAATTTGCAGTTGGTCGATTGCCGCGGCGCGAAACGTGTCCGCCGCCGCCAAAATCACCTTTTTCCCCTGGGATTGGTAATAGTGCGCCATTTTTCCAATCGACGTGGTTTTGCCCACGCCGTTCACGCCGATTACCATAATGACCGACGGCGAATCCTCCAAATGGCAAACAGAGTCTTGCCCCATTAAAATTTCAGATATTACGTTTTTCAGTTCAATTTTCAGCTCCGCAGGGTCTGTTATGTGCTTCTCCTTTGCCCTGGTGCGAAGCGCTTCAATCATATATACCGACGTATCCACGCCGATGTCCGCCATGATAAGCGTTTCCTCCAGTTCTTCAAACAATTCCTCGTCTACAGACTGAAATGCTGAAAAAACACTGTCCAGCCGTCCGAAAATCGCGTCACGGGTTTTGGTTAGTCCCTCTTTCAGTCTTGCAAAAAAGCCCTTTTTCGGCTTCTTTTCCTGCACGGTGTCCTCAATATAATCAACCGCTTCAATTGGTTCTTCCTCCGGTTGTGCAACAGTTTCAGAAAAGTCCTCCTGCGCGGCTGCTTCTTCCTGAGCGCCGCTTGCCTCCTCTTCCTCTGTCTGCTCCTGAACTTCTTCTAAAACCGGTTCGCTGCCCCACCCTTCAGGGGCTTCTTCCGGTTTGTCAAAGGCGTTTAACTTTTCCGCCTCGTTTAATACGTTTTCAATCAGATCTTTGCTTGTTTTTTCCTTTTTGTTTTTATTAAACCACTTAAACATGTCTTCTCACTCCGTTAACCTGTCTATTTCGACACAAACCCGTTGTCGGACTCGTGTTTTTTATCTCTCGTCATAAGCTCCTCCACCGCCTCTTTCGGGCTAGCCCCTTCAAACAGTACACGGTAGGCCTGCTCTGTGATGGGCATCTCAATTCCCAGCCGTTTGGAAAGCTTGTGTGCCTCCTTTGCGGCATAAACGCCCTCAACCACCATGTTTACCTCCTCCATGGCTTCTTTTACGGATTTTCCCCGACCAATCAATATCCCTGCCCTGCGGTTTCTGGAATGCATGCTGGTGCAGGTAACAATTAAATCGCCCATGCCGGAAAGTCCGCTGAACGTGGAAAGTGAAGCCCCCAGCGCCGTGCCCAGCCGCGCAATCTCTGTCATGCCCCGGGTCATCAGCGCGGCTTTTGCGTTGTCACCCAATCCCAGACCGTCTGAAATTCCGGCGCACAGGGCAATCACGTTTTTTAACGCCCCGCCCAGCTCCACGCCCAAAACGTCGGAACTGGTATATACTCGTAAATAATCTGTCATGAACAAGTCCTGAAGCATTTTTGCCGCAGTTAAATTGCGGCTTGCCGCAACCAGCGTTGTGGGCTTTTGTTTGGCCACTTCCTCCGCGTGGGAGGGGCCGGACAATGCGGCTACGAGGGCGTTGGGGATATGGTCTTCAATGGTCTGCGTCAACGTTTTCTGCGTTTCAGAGTCAAATCCCTTAGACGCACAGACAATAGCTGCGCCGCTTTCCACATACGGCCTCATTTTCCTTGCAGTGTCCCCCACAACTGCCGACGGCGTTACCATAACGATTACACTGCGTCCGCGCACCGCGGCTTCCAAATCGGAGGTAAATGTAATGTTGTCCGGCAAAATCAGCCCCGGAAGGTTCTTTCTGTTTTCTCTGTTGGTTTTTAACGCATCGCTTTCTTCCTGAAAATAAGACCAAAGGCAAACGTCGTTGCCCTTGTTTGCCAAAACTGCGGATATTGCGCACCCCCAGCTGCCGGAACCAATTACTGCAATTTTCATACCCCTAAATGCCTTTCTGCCCGAATTCATTCTGTCTGCGCCCTGCGGGCCGCAAGGTGCTTTCTGTTATTGTTTTGCCTTTTCACCGATTTTCGATTCTGTACCCGCCAGCAGTTTTTTAATGTTGCTTTTGTGACGCCAAATGCCCAACAGCCCCAAAAGAAGCGCTAAAACAATCTGCATTTTTTTATACAAAAGCGGCTCGCTGCTGTAAAACGCCAGTGCAAACAGCGGATATAACGCACAGCCGGCCAGCGATCCCAGCGATACATATCGGGTGAGCACAATGAGCATAACTCCCACGAACAGCACAATTAGCGCAATGCGCCAGTCTAACATAAACATTACCGCAACCGATGTTAAAATGCCCTTTCCGCCGCGAAATCCGAAAAACACGGGAAAATTGTGGCCCAAAACTGTGGTTAATGCCGCAATATACTTGCAGTAGGCCACAATATCCGGCCCCTGGCGGAACAAATAGGCCACCAGCCACGCCAGCAGAATAGAAACAACGGCCTTTAACGCATCGCCCAACAGCACGAACGCCGCCGCAGTTTTTCCCATTACGCGGAGCGTGTTTGTAGCTCCGGCATTGCCGCTTCCGTGCTGCCGTATATCATTTTTCTTCAGTTTGGAAAGTACGATAGATGTGTTGACGCTGCCAATGAGATAGCCCAAAACAGCGCTGATGAAAAGTGCCCAAACCATAAAACTCCTCCTGATTTATTCCTTGCTTCCTTTTGTTTTTTCATTCTTCCGTTCCCGAACAATAAACCGCACCGGCGTTCCCTCCAGGCCAAACACCCCGCGGATTTGATTTTCCAAATAACGCAGATAGGAAAAGTGCATCAACTCTTTGTCGTTTACAAACACAACAAAGGTAGGCGGGCACGTAGAAGCCTGGGTCATATAATAAATTTTCAGCCGTTTCCCCTTGTCAGACGGCGGCTGCACCTTCATGGTGGCCTCGCCCAGCACGTCGTTTAGCATGCCGGTTTTAATGCGCATGGAATTTTGTTCATGCACAAAATTGATCAGTTCAAACAGCTTGCCCACGCGCTGGCCCGTTAATGCAGAAATGTAAATCTGCGGTGCGTACAGCATGAAGCCCAGCTCTAAATTCACCTTTTCGCGGAACTGTTTCATTGTGTTTGTGTCTTTTTCAATCAAGTCCCACTTGTTCACCGCAATGATAGACGCCTTGCCCTTTTCGTGGGCATAGCCGGCAATTTTCGAGTCCTGTTCGGAAATGCCCTCATTTGCGTCTACCACAATCACACACACGTCGCAGTTGTCCACGGCGGAGAGGGAACGCAGCACGCTGTAGCGTTCAATCCCTTTGTCCACCTTGCCGCGTTTGCGCATTCCCGCAGTATCCACTAAGGTATAAGTCTTTCCATCCTTTTCAAAGCTTGTGTCTACCGCGTCCCGGGTGGTTCCGGCAACGTCGCTTACAATTACGCGCTCTTCGCCTAAAATTTGATTTACCAAAGACGATTTTCCCGCATTGGGTTTTCCCACAATCGCAACCCGGAGGGAGCCGCTGTCATCTTCGTTTTCCTGAAACAATTCCTCGGGAATTTTAGCAAACACTTCGTCCAGCAAATCGCCTACGCCAAGTCCATGGGTGGAGGAGATTGCAACAGGGTCGCCAAGCCCCAGGTTATAAAACTCATAGAAATCCATCGGCGGCTGGCCGCCGCTGTCTACCTTGTTCACCGCTAAAACCGTGGGTTTTCCCGCTTTCATCAGCATGGCCGCCACATCGGCGTCGGCCGCGGTTAACCCCTCGTGAATATTGGTCATTAAAATAACGCAGTCTGCCCGCTCAATTGCTATTTCAGCCTGGGTGCGCATTCCCTTTAAAATTTCGTCATCTGTGGCAGGTTCAATGCCGCCCGTGTCAATCAGCATAAAACGGCGCCCCAGCCATTCGGCCTCCATATAGATTCTGTCGCGGGTAACGCCGGGCGTGTCGTCTACAATCGACACCCTGGTTCCCACAATTTTGTTAAACAGCGTGGACTTGCCCACATTAGGCCGCCCAACAATTGCAACTGTCGCTTTTCTCATTGGTCTTTTCCTTTCTCTCAATACCCCAAAACCGCTTTTAAGAAGGCTTCGCCGTCATTTTTCACCGGCACTATTTTCATGTTCAGTCTTTTTTCCGTTTCCGAAAGCGTGTAATCGTCTAAGAACACGTCCTCGTCTGCTTTCAGCATCGATTCCGTAATCAGAACGCGGTCTGCTTGTTTATCCTGTAATGCGCGGATTAAATCAGAGCCGCCAAGCAGGCCCGAAACGGTCACTCTGCCGCCGAACAACTCATTTTTTATTCCTACAACTTCTATATTATTCATATTATATCGCATTTTTACGATATTTACCAGCTTTTTTATAAATTCATAGGAAATTTCTCCCGTTGCAACAACCGTTTTAGCCGTTCCCTGCGGTTTTAAGTCCGGCGCAAGTGCTCGCATAAACTCCGCCTCCATCGAAGCAATCATACCTACGCCGTTTTCAATTTGGGGAAAGTCCTCATATTCGCTTTCTTCCGGAAGCTCCATTCCGGCATTGATAAAAAACTCGTCTGAGGCATAAACAAACCGGGTGCCATGTTCTTTTAAAAACCGTTCCTGCAAGTTTTTTATCTGTCGGACAACGGCCGCGCAGTCCTCTTTTTCAAAGGGTACTAAGGGATAAAGTCCATTCCGGCACTTCGTCAGCCCCACCGGCACCACAGACACGCTTTTTGCATGTGGCATAAATTGGGCAAGGTCGCGGATTGTGCGGTCCAGCTCCTCCCCATCGTTAATGCCCTTACACAGCACAATCTGCATATTCATTTCAATTTCATAGTTGGCAAGCAGCTGAATGTGGTCTAAAATCTGGTTTGCCCGCTTATTCTTCAGCATGAATACGCGCAGATCCGGATTTGTGGTGTGAACCGAAATGTTCACCGGAGAGATTCGGTAGCGGATTAACCGCATAATATCCTCGATTTTCATGTTGGTCAGCGTCACATAATTTCCATAAAGAAACGAAAGCCGGGAGTCGTCGTCTTTAAAATAAAGTGAATCGCGCATTCCCTTTGGCATTTGGTCAATAAAACAGAAAATACACTTGTTCTGGCAGCTTTTTGGGCTGTCGAACAGCATATTTTCAAAATTGATTCCCAAATCTTCCAAATCCTCATTATAAATTTCAAACTCAAACAGCTCGCCGTTTCCCTTTAAAACCTCCATGACAATGTGCTCGTTGGTGGCTAAAAATTTATAATCAAGATAATCCGTGATTTTCTGTCCGTCAATGGATACAATCAGGTCGCCGGGGAGAAGTTCCAATTCCTCTGCAATGCTGCCTGGGTCCACCGACAAAACATATGCTCCGTGCTTCATTTCTTTCCTCCGTTAACTGTAAATGAGCGCTTTTTCCGCTAAAAATCGACGAAAAGTAAAAATAGAGAAGACTGTAAACGCCTTCTCTACCCTCTTTTTGTTTCAATTACGCTTCTTTTTTTACAACTTCTTTGCCGTTGTAATATCCACAAGCCTTGCAAACTCTGTGGCCCATAATCGGCTCGCCGCATTTCGGGCAGCTTACAAAACCGGGAATACTAAGTTTCCAGTTTGCTCTTCTTTTATCACGTCTGGCCTTTGAGGTTTTTCTCTTAGGTACTGCCATGTTTCACACCTCCTGAATGTATCACTTAAAATTTTTTAATTTTTCCCATCTTGGATCGATTTCGTCATCTTCACAGCCGCATGGCCCGTCGTTTAAATCTGCTCCACACTTTGGGCAGAGACCGCGGCAATCCTCACTGCAAAGATATTTGTATGACAAGTTAAGTAAAATATTACTCGAAACAATTTCAGACAAATCCACCGTGGTGCCGGAAAAGACAATCACAGAATCTTTGTCGTCAATTTCTTCACTGTTCTGCGTTAAGGTTTCGGTAAAATCAAACGACAGCGGAAGCTCTAATTCTTTCAAACACCGTGCACAGTTTGTATGAAACGTTCCTTCCACATGGGCGGAAAGTTCTAACACATCGCTGCGGCACACAATTTCACCTGTCACGCAGACGCCGTTTGAAAAAGTAACGCCTAAACCGTCCGCCGCATTTCCCGCGTCAACAGTTCCGGAGATGGTAAGACATGCGCCGTCGTTATTCAAAACGGTACTCAAATCGCAAATCATGCTGCTTTGCCGCCTTTCTGTTTCCCTGTGCCAAACATCAATTGCACAATGCAATTATATATTATACTAATTATCTTGCGAAATGTCAAGCTTTTTTTATAAATTAGAAAAGAATGGCCGCGCAAATTCTTCTGCGCGGCCATATTATCCTTTTATTTCACTTTTAAAAATTTTGTGCTCATAATCGCGCCGTTGTTATCTGTTATAGAAGCATAAACATAGGTTGCACCGGCGGGAATGTTCACCGTAACCGTTCCGTTATTTTCTGAATAGTCTGTAACGGCTGTCCAATTAATGTTCGAGCCGCCGTCTGACGGAAGCTCCGTGGTATTAATATAATACATCGTCACGCCCGAAATGGTTGTGCCCGACGGGATTTCGCAATCTGCCGTTAAAACGCCGTTTTCAGCCGTTGCACTGCTTATTCTGATATAAGGGTTGTTGCCCTTAAACATGTTGTCTGCAAAATCATAAACCTGTTGAATACTGTCGCCCGCCCCCTGTGAGTGACTCAGGCCATGGTGAATGCTTAAATATCCATCCTTTAATACGCCGTAGGTTAACGATGAGGAATTGATAGAGAAATGCTGGTCGGCATCGCTGTTTACCAACATAACAGGCATTTGGGCCTTTGCAGCAAAGTTTGCCGGATCCCAAGCAATGGATTGGCTTGCGCTGTCAAACTTAGAACCGAAATAGGTCTTGCACTGGTCTAAGTAGCCGCAGCCATAAACGGGAACAGCAAACATAAACCGGTTGTCAACACCGCAAACTGTTGTGGTTGTAATTCCGCCCCAGGAAATTCCGGTAATGCCGATTCTTGAAGTATCTACACGGCTGTCACTGCGCAGAAGCGTGTGTCCGTTGATAACGTTAATCACCGTTTGATACATCCCTGCGTTTTCAAAGTCTGCCGAGAAATCCCAGGGAGCCACGCCTGCGTATGGGTGTTTTTTCTTGCCTGAACCGCTGTAAGAGTTAGGATCGTCCTCCGGGCCGCAGCCGTATAAATCCATTGCAATTGCAGCGTAGCCTAAGTCGTTCCATTTCTTCACCCAGGATTGTTCCGCTTTCCCTATACCGCCGTGTACTAATACCATGGCAGGAACAGGATTTTCAGGCGTTGCGCCTTTTGGAATTCCGATATAGGCAAACACCTTGGTGTCTTTGTAGCCGTCATAGAAAATAGCATCAACATCATAGTCAGCGTCATGTATGCCATATTCCGCATAATTTTCGCCGTCGTTATTCAAAACGTTCGTTGCCGGTTCATAGGAAACGCTTGTTTCTAAAACGTTCTCTGGGAAAATCTTCGTTTCTACATAGGATTGTGCCTTCGATAAGGGTTCGAAACTTCCCTCTCTCATCAAAAACGCTTTCACGTAACCGCCCTCCCCTTTTAGGGTAATTTCTGTCTGAAACTCTTTTGTTTCGCGGTTTGCCATTTGCGACACGTCCACAGTTGTTTGAGAAACGCCAACCAGCGAGGTGTCGTTTGCATACTGTGCAATAATCAACATCATTTTATCGTCAGCTTCGCCCAGCTTTTTAACAGAAGCCACTGCATAGCCTTTCAGGCCCTCTGTTACTGCAAAAGGCATTCTGTTGCCGTCTGCATTTCGAATTGCAAAGTTCGTAATAACTGCTTCGTTTCTGTCCGCTTCTTCAAAAGTGAGGCTTCTAAGGTTACCCGCGCCTACTTCCTGGGTATAGCGGATCACGCTATGACCAGCCGGAATGGTTAACATTCCAGCAGATGCAACTGTTGCAAAAGCCGTGTAGCCCGAACTGGGCACACCAATATTTTCTTTTGAAATCTGTGTTTCGCCGTTAACCGAAGCAGAGAACGTAATGTTTTCTGAACTTGCCATGTCGATTAACATACTTACAGTTCTTTCTTCTTCTGTATAAACATCATATTCCACCCAGGACGTTGCCCGCATGGTGGCGCATTTTTGTCCGCCTGCTGTGTAAAAACCTGAGTTTGCCTCAGCCGGGAAGAAATATTCCGGCACGCGGTTTTCCTGCACCCACGCTGTAAACACACCCTCTTGGAAACTGTCGGCAAGAGCGAACTGAACAGAATCCATAACAACCGCATCTGTAGAGCCTGCGCCCAGCGCAAACGTCACTTCGTTCATGCCGCGGTTTAAGTTTACAACGCCGATAATGTGCCCGTCTGTGCAGGTATAGCTGCCGCCGTTGTCAACCGGCGCTTTCTCAATCTGTTTATAACCGTTAACCGCAACGTCAATAGATTGGCCGTCTGACGCTGCGCCGTATCTTGCGGTTATCAGATAGCTGATTGCCTTTTCGGTATAAATGCTGATTCCAAAACTTTTTGAGCCTCTTAAATTCATACACCAAGAATAGCTGCAGTCAGCATCGCCTTCGGTGTATCCATTCATGGAGCTTACCATTGTTGGGCTAATGTCATAATTCAGCGCACCGTTTACAAAATCATCTTCAAGCTTATTTTCCAGAGTGAACGACTTAACAAAAGCAGCCTTACTTGTTACTTCAAGCCGAACAGTTTGTGCGCCTTCTTCTAAATACAATTTTCCAATATATCGGTCCTCATACGAGGTATATGAGCTTGTAACCTCTACGGTTCTAGACGTCGACTTGCCGCCCACCGAAGCCTTTAATGTTAAGCCAGTTTCATACTGCGAACTTGCTCCCAATTTAACGGTCACGCCATACCAACCGGCTTCCTGCACAGTAATTTCCTTTTCGACCCAAGAGTTGCCGTTAGCATTTCCCCTCATAATGATACATTCAGAATTATCTGCTGGATACCAGCCGATTGGGGAACTTCCAGCACCAATGTCAAAATTGTCAACATCTTCCGGTTTTGTGGTGGGAATGTGATACTGATATACATCTTCCAATTTGGTCAGCGTAAACGATATAATCAAAATTCCATTCGGTCCTGCCGGTGAACTAAATTTAATTACATTTGCTCCGGGTGCCAGCGTTATGCTGCCAAGCTCATGGGGATCACGCGCTTTATAGTCACCCGTGTTTGCAAGCGTTACATTTTCAAGCTGCGAAACATCATTTACCGAAACGCTCATCTGTTCACTGTCTGATATTGTTCCAGCGTTTACTGTTAATTGATACCGCGCAGCAGATTCTGTATGTACGGTGTACTCGAAATATTTATCCTTGCGCAGCACCATACAATAATCATATTGGTCATTTGATGCCGCTGTTGTTGCGGTGATGGTGTCTTTATTCACTGCAAACGTCATCGGGTCAGCTGTAATATCCTCCTGCGCTGA